>PUOJ01000067.1 GCA_003552075.1 Bacteroidales bacterium | reverse complement strand
CACCGGCTGAAAAGCCCAACCCCTTCTTCAGCGAATACGAAACCCCATTTGGCGTACCGCCTTTTGATGAAATCGAAAACGCACATTTTGAACCTGCCATCCTGGAAGGCATGGCACAGCAGGAAGCCGAGATTCAGGATATCGTGGATAATCCTGAGCCGCCTACTTTTGAAAACACCATCGAAGCCATGGAGTATTCCGGAGAGCTGCTGACCAGGGTGCTGCGTGTTTTCTACAATTATAACTCCGCCCTGACCGGTCCTGAGATACAGGAGATTGCCCAGGAAATGTCGCCGAAGCTATCGGAGCATTCGGACAACATCCAGCTGAACCTGGACCTTTTTGACCGGGTCAAGGAAGTGTACAACCAACGCGAAGACCTTGACCTTACCGATGAGCAAATGCGTTTGCTGGAAGAAACTTACAAGGGATTTGAACGCAGCGGCGCCAACCTGCCTGCCGACAAACAGGAACGCCTCCGTGAGATCAACTCAGCGCTCTCCTCGCTTACTTTGCAGTTTGGCCAGAATGTACTGGGCGAGACCAACGAATTCACCATGGTCATCGACAACGAGGAGGACCTGGCCGGCTTGCCACAGTCGTCTATAGAAGACGCTGCCGACCGGGCTGCCGACATGGACATGGAAGGCAAGTGGGTGTTTACGCTGCATAATCCCAGTGTAATGCCCTTCCTCTACAATGCCGACAACCGGGAGCTTCGCAAAAAGATGCAGCAGGCATACATCAACCGCGGCAACAACGACAATGAATTCAACAACCGGGAGATCCTGGCGAACATTGCCAACCTGCGCCACGAGCGGGCCAACCTCATGGGTTACGACAACCACGCACACTTTGGCCTCAAAGAGACCATGGCCGGCGACATTCCCACGGTGATGGACTTCGCCAACGAGGTATGGGAGCCCGCACTGGCCCTTGCCAAGCAGGAAAGGGAACAGTTGCAGCAGATGATTTATGACGAAGGCCATGACTTTGCGCTCGAACAGTGGGACTGGCGCTATTACACGGAAAAGGTCAGGAGAGAAAAGTATGAGTTGGACGAACAACTGGTTCGCCAGTATTTTGAACTGAATACGGTACGTGACGGCATCTTCATGATCGTAGACAGGCTTTGGGGGCTGCAATTCGTTGAAAGAGATGATGTGCCCAAATACCACGAAGACGTGCAGGTGTTTGAAGTGCTGGAAGCCGACGGCTCGCATGTGGGCATCCTATACATGGACTTTCACCCAAGGGACAGCAAGCGCGGCGGTGCATGGATGAGTTCTTTCCGCTCGCAGCGCGTGGACCAGGACGGACAGTTTGTACATCCCGTGATCACCATCAACGGAAACTTCTCCCCGCCGTCCGCCACCAGGCCTTCACTGCTCACCTATGATGAGATGACCACCTTCTTCCATGAGTTCGGTCACGCCCTGCACGGCCTGCTCTCCGACGTACAATACGGCAGCCTTGCAGGCACAGCCGTGTCTCGCGACTTCGTGGAGCTGCCCTCCCAGCTTATGGAAAACTGGGCCAATGAGCCTGAGGTGATGAGAACCTTTGCACTGCATTTCGAAACCGGAGAGGAAATGCCTGATGAGATGATGGACCGCATCGTGGAGAGTGCACAGTTCAACGAAGGTTTTGCCAATGTCGAATACCTGGCTTCTACCTTCCTGGACATGGAATACCACACCATTTCAGAAAAGTTTGACGAAGACAAGCTCTATGAGGTAGCTGAGGTTATCGAGCAACGCACCATCGAAAACACCGGCATGATCCCGGAGATCCATTTCCGCCATGCCAGCACGCACTTTAACCACATCTTCTCAGGTGGTTATTCCGCCGGCTATTACTCCTACCTTTGGTCAGGCCTGCTCGACGCCGATGCCTATGAGGCATTCCGCGAAACAGGCGACGTATACGACCAGGAAACAGCCAGGCGCTTCCGCGAAGAGATCCTCGAAAGAGGAAACACCGAGGACGCCATGGAGATGTACATTAACTTCCGCGGCCGCGAACCGGAAATTGACGCCCTGTTGCGCCAGCGCGGACTCAAATAATGTGAAAGGATCCCATCGGGACCATAAAAAAAAGGCCGGATTCACCACCGGCCTTTTTTTATGCTGATCTGGCTGAACGTATAAAGTCGATTACTTCTGTGCGTTAAAATGGAGTTCGAGCAGGCGTGCCACGTATTTTCCGATGACATCGAATTCGAGGTTCACCACGGAGCCCGGACGGAAGTTCCGGAAGTTGGTCACGTCATAGGTGTAAGGGATGATCGCCACGGAAAACATATTGGGCTCGGAGTCGACTACGGTGAGGCTCACCCCGTTGACGGAAATGCTGCCCTTGTCCACGGTGATGTTTTTCGGACCCGGATCATATTCAAAATAAAACTTCCAGCTGCCGTCAAGCTCTTCGACCTTGGTACATATCGCAGTCTGGTCTACGTGACCCTGTACGATATGGCCATCCAGCCGGTCATCAGCCCGCATGCAGCGTTCCAGGTTCACTTCATAGCCAGTCTCCCACGTGCGCATATTGGTTTTATCCAGGGTTTCCTGGATCGCCGTGAGGGTGTAGCGGTTATTCTCTTTATCTACATCCACTGTGGTCAGGCATACCCCATCGTGTGCAATGCTCTGGTCGACCTTCAACTCTTTGGCAATGGGGGTTTCGATCGTGAAATGGATATTGCCCCGGTCACGTTCGATTTTTACAACTTTACCTGTTGTCTCTATAATTCCTGTAAACATATGCAAATGATTTAATGGTACATCGAATGCAAATGTACAGGATTTTTGTCAGCCTGCAGCAAAACTTCAGACAGGCAAGCCCGGGAGTATACGTTTGGTCATAATTCCCGTTAATAATTTCGGGCATACGAAATAAAACCATAATTTTGCCGTGCAAATTCACTAATATATCTCTTATTCCTGCAACCAGGAATGTTGTGCATCACTGGGGAAGCGAAGCAGGGCATTTTCCTGTGTAAGTTTATACATGCGTCTTACAAGACCCGCGCCATGCCCAACAAATTGGCAGGCAAAACAAAAGTTATTACATGGCGAGCTCCATGTAACCGAAACCTTCAAATAACATAGACATGACAAAATTTGATCCAGCATCCAATATCCAGGACCTTTTGCAATTCGGAGAGTTTGGCGATGTAAATCCATCGATCACCGATTCTGCCACCTACACCTTCATGGAGGCCAAAACCATGGTAGACACTTTTCAGGGCGAAGAGGAGGGCTGTTTCCTCTATTCGCGTCACTGGAACCCATCCAACAAATACCTGGCCGACGCACTGGCCACGATGGAGGGCACGGAAAGTGCCTGGGTTACGGCCTCAGGCATGGGTGCCATTACCACAACCATCCTGCAGCTTTGCGACAGCGGCGATCATATTGTGTCAAGCATCACTACTTATGGCGGCACCTTTGCTTTCCTGTCGAACTACCTCAAAAAGTTTAACATTGAAGTCTCTTTTGTAGACATTACAAAGCTGGACGAGGTGGAAAAAGCGATCCGGCCCAACACCAAAATGATTTACACCGAGACGCTGACCAACCCGCTGTTGCAGCTATCAGACCTCCCCAAACTGTCTGAAATTACAAGCAAGCACCAGATCAAGCTGGTTGTCGACAATACCTTTACGCCCATGATCATGGCACCAGCCAGGCTTGGGGCAGACATCGTCCTGTACAGCCTTACCAAGTTCATAAACGGGAAAAATGACTGTGTGGCGGGTGCGATCTGTGCAAGCGAGGATTTCGTGAAAGCCATTTCGGATGTCAACACGGGCTCCGCCATGCTCCTGGGGCCCATCCTTGACCCCCTTCGCTCATCAAGCATCCACAAAAATCTGCATACGCTGCACCTCCGGATGCAAAAGCACAGCGCAAACGCATTATACCTGGCAGAAAAATTTGAGTCAGTAAGATTGCGTGTGATTTACCCGGGATTGCCAAAGCATCCGCAGCATCAGCTCATGAAGGTTTTCATGCATCCGGAGTTTGGCTTTGGCGGTATGATCGCCATCGACCTGAAATCATCCAAAAAGGCGAATACGCTGATGGAAAAAATGCAGGAAGAAGGTGTAGGCTACCTCGCTGTCAGCCTGGGCTATTTCAAAACCCTTTTCAGCAATTCGGGCAAGAGCACATCCAGCGAAGTGCCTGAAGACGTGCAAAAATCAATGGGGTTATCTGAAGGACTTATCCGTTTTTCTGTGGGATTAGACCATGACATCGAGCGTACCTGGCAAAAAATTTACAAATGCCTGAAAGAAACCAAAATCATTTAACAGTTTTTTATTTATTTTTTTATTATCTTGCAAAACAAAAGGGATTATTTTGAGTTTAAATAATAAACGAAGACATTATCTCTCTTGAAGAATCACTCTTCATGTTGTTGTTTTGGTTAGTTGATTGGTAGCCCCGGAGTTCTGAACAACTCCGGGGTTTTTTTTACACCTCCATAGCGCTTGCATTGCGATGTACCTGCTCTCCACCGGGTTCATCTCAACGCTTCTTTAGCCGGACCGGGCCTTTCGCTTACCCTCATCATTGCATAACAGTTACCTGCATATCCAGGGCCATGCACGGTACGCCACTTTGTATGACAAAGAACCGCTGCAATTATATTCGCAGAGCAGATGGACACCACACTACTGGTTCATGAAGTTTTCAATGTCATCAATGCTTTTGGGGATGGGGCGCCCCATCACAGAATATCCATCATCTGTAACCAGCACATCATCTTCAATCCGGATTCCACCAAAGCCAAGATACTTTCTTACCTGGTCATAATGGATAAACTCCCTGAACTTGCCTTCCTGCTCCCATTGATCAACAAGTGCAGGAATAAAATATATGCCGGGTTCCACGGTGAGGACAAATCCTTTTTGCAGCCTTCGTCCCAGCCGCAGGAATGCCGTCCCAAAATGGCCTGCCCTTTTGATCTCCTCGTCATAGCCCACATAATCCTCGCCCAGGTCTTCCATGTCATGCACATCCAGACCCATCATATGACCGAGGCCATGTGGCATGAACAAGGCGTGCGCACCCTGTTCGACAGCCTGCTGTGTATCTCCCTTCATGAGTCCAAGTCCCTTTAGTCCTTCGGTGATTACCTTTGCAGCAAGCAGATGCACATCCCTGAACGGTACGCCAGGTTTGATGGCCTGAATCGCTTGTATTTGAGCATCCAGCACGATCTGGTATACCGTCTTCTGTTGGTCTGTAAAATGGCCGCTGACGGGGATGGTCCGGGTATGATCGGTCGCATAATGCATGCTGGTCTCAGCACCTCCGTCCATTAACATCAGCTGGCCGTCTTCCATTTTATTCTGATGTGAGTGATTATGGAGGGTTTCACCGCGCACAGAAAGAATCAGCGGAAACGACAACATTCCACCGGCCGATATGGCAATACCTTCCACCACACCGGCAATCTCATGCTCATACACGCCAGGTTTGGCCATCTTCATGGCTGTGGTGTGCATGCGGTAAGCGGTTTCCATGGCCCTTTCAATCTCCCGGATCTCCTGCGGCTCCTTGACACTGCGCAGCGCCACAATGGCTTTGATCAGCTCCACGGAGGCACGGTCATGCAGTTCACCTGCACGCATATCCAGCAGATTCTCCAAGGATAGCTTGTTTTCCGCACGATAGGGAGGCAAAAAATGTATCGGGCGGCCTTCATCCCTGGCTTTTTTAATCACATCAGCCAGCTTTGCCATGGACATGGTCTTTTCCACTCCCACCTCACGGGCCCTTTCGGCAATTGCGGGCTGCGGGCCCATCCAGATAATGTCATCAAGACTTACATCATCCCCGAAGATGATGTCTTCGCCGCTATCCACATCCATCACACCAGCCAGGCCCTGGTAATCCAATCCAAAGAAATACAGGAAATTGCTGTCCTGCCTGAAGCGATAAATGTTGCTTCTGTAATTCATCGGTACATCCACGTTGCCCATGATCAGGACAATCCCGTTGTTCATCTTTTCTTTCAAGCGCTTTCGGCGCGTGCTGTAAGTTTTTGCGTCAAACATCATCGTCTTTTTTTAATGTGTACTCCAAGTCTTTGTGTTTTTTTGTTTCACCCGGCAACCAGTCCACAAACAACACAAGTGCCATTATTTGGGTAAAAGTGATTGATATCAGTCAAAATTACAACATTGCCATCAAAATACATAATCCTGCCTGTACACTTGTTTAAAATCTGTATAAATAGCCCGTTAGCTTGCAAAATAAAAAGATACATCATACATTTGAGGGAAACATCATAGGTTATTTATTTGTATCTGTATATCAAATTATGTCCCGGTCAGGCTGCCTGTCCCGGCGAGACGGGGAGGCCCGCCAGGCAATAACCATCTTTCGAGTATGGCCATTTGACTGGCATGGCCCGGTTCATTGAGATCCCGTTTATACACCACATATCTCATTCCCATGAAGAAAACTTTCCTGAACCTTTCATCCTTGAGTCAGAAATACGTAATGGCACTGGCTGGTATTTTCCTGATGCTGTTTCTCGTCTTTCACCTGGCAACGAACCTTTTGATGCTGGCCGGAGACGGCGGAGCGGCATTTGGCAATGCCGTGGAGTTCCTCACAACGAACCCGGCAGTCAAGATCATGGAGTATGTCCTGTTTGCGGGCTTCCTCATCCACATCCTCCTGGGTGTTGCCCTGCAGTGGCAGAATTACCGTGCACGGCCCGTCAAGTATCACAAGGCCCTGAAAACCGAGACCAGCAGGTTTTCCCGCTTCATGTTTCACACGGGCGTGATCATTTTCATTTTTCTGGTCATTCACCTGGTGAATTTTTTCTTTGTCAAGCTGGGCTGGGTCAGCATTCCCGGGGAGGCCGGGGAGGTGGCTGACCGGTACGACTTTTTTGGGATGGCAGAGGTGATGTTTTCCAATGCCTGGTATGTCGCAGGATACATCCTGGCTTTCGTCTTCCTTGGCTTTCATTTAAAGCACGCCTTTCAGTCGTCATTTCAGTCGCTCGGGCTTAATCATACCAGGTACACCCCTGCCATCAAGGTGATTGGCACCATTTACGCCCTGGCCATCAGCGTGGGTTTCTCCGTGATCCCATTATATTTTTATTTTATTCATTGATCCTTTTCCTGATCCAAAATACGATAAGCAATGCAAAAGCTTGATTCCAAGATTCCAGATGGCCCACTGGCCGAAAAGTGGAGCCGCTACAAAGCCGGGTTGAGGCTTGTGAATGCCGCCAACAAGAAAAAGATCGAGATCATCGTAGTAGGCAGCGGGCTTGCCGGGTCATCGGCTGCCAGCGCCCTTGGCGAGCTGGGTTACAAGGTCAAGGTGTTCTGTTTCCAGGATTCGCCTCGCCGTGCACACTCCGTGGCGGCCCAGGGGGGCATCAACGCCGCAAAAAACTATAAAAACGACAACGACTCCATATATCGGCTGTTCCACGACATGATGAAGGGAGGCGATTACAGGGCCCGTGAAGCCAATGTATATCGGGCAGCGGAGGTGAGCAATGATGTCATCGACCATTTCACTGCCCTGGGCGTGCCTTTTGCAAGGGATTACGGCGGATCGCTCGACACCCGTTCCTTTGGCGGGGTACAGGTGAGCCGCACCTTTTATGCCAAAGGACAAACTGGCCAGCAGTGCCTGTTGGGCACCTATTCATCGCTAAACCGCCAGATCGCCAAAGGGACGGTAAAGATGTTTCCGCGCCGCGACATGCTGGATGTGGTCATCGTAGACGGCAAGGCCAGGGGCATCATCACACGCAACCTGCTTACCGGCGAGATTGAACGCCACTCAGCGCACGCCGTGGTGCTGGCCACGGGCGGGTATGGCACAGTGTTTTACCTTTCTACATTAGGATTGGGAAGCAATGCCTCTGCAGCCTGGAGCGCCTACAAAAAAGGGGCGGTATTTGCCAACCCCAGTTTTATTCAAATCCATCCCACCAGCATCCCCGTGCTGAATGATTACCAATGCAAGCTCACCCTGATGTCGGAATCCTTGCGTAACGACGGACGCGTGTGGGTGCCCAAAGAGAAAGGCGACAAGCGCCATCCCACGGAGATCCCCGAAGAGGAGCGAGATTACTACCTGGAGCGGCGCTATCCGGCCTTCGGCAACCTGGTACCGCGTGATGTGGCATCCCGTGCCGCCAAGGAACGGTGCGATGCAGGCTATGGCGTGGGTGACACGGGGCTGTCGGTATACCTCGACTTCAAAGACGCCATCGAAGCCCAGGGTGAAAAAGCGATCCGCGACAAGTACGGCAACCTCTTTGAAATGTACGAAAAGATCACCGGCATCAATCCCTACAAGCAACCGATGCGCATCTACCCGGCCGGTCACTATACGATGGGCGGCCTTTGGGTGGATTACAACCTGATGACCACGATTCCCGGGCTTTTTGCGATCGGCGAGAGCAACTTCTCTGACCACGGAGCCAACCGGCTTGGTGCCAGCTCCCTGATGCAATGTTGCGGCGACGGCTACTTCATCCTGCCCAATACCATCAGCGACTACCTGGCAGATGACATCCGTACAGGCAAAATTCCGGTTGAAAGCAAGGCATTTGACGAAGCCGCCCATGCATCAGCAGACAAGGTAAAACGCATCATGGCCGTGAATGGTAAACAAACGGCTTCCAGCTTCCATAAGCGGCTTGGCAAGATCATGTGGGACCACTGCGGGATGCGCCGCGATGCCGACGGACTGAAAAAAGGACTTGAGCTGCTGGATGAGCTGGAAAAGGAGTTTTGGGCAGACATTTGTATTCCTGGATCAGAGAATGATTACAACCAGGAACTTGAAAAAGCACTCAAAGTCGCCGATTTCTTTGAAGTAGGTCGGCTGATGTGCGAGGATGCGCTGCAAAGGGAAGAATCCTGCGGGGCACATTTCAGGGAAGAGCATCAGACCGAAACCGGCGAGGCCAAAAGAAACGATGCCGAATATGCCTACGTGGGTGCCTGGGAATACCAGGGTGCTGATGAAAAGCCCAAACTCCATAAGGAGCCCTTGAAGTTCGAATTCGTGGAAGTGAAGGAGCGGAGCTATAAATAAGCCTTAAACAATTGAAGAGATGGATTTTACATTAAAAATATGGCGGCAAGAGCACGCCAAAGCCAAAGGCGGTTTCAAAACCTACCCCTTAAAGGATGTGTCACCCGAGATGTCGTTCCTCGAGATGCTTGATTACCTGAACATGCAACTCATTGAAGGAGGGGATGTGCCGGTGACCTTTGAACACGATTGCCGTGAAGGAATCTGCGGCACCTGTGGCCTTTACATCAACGGCCGTCCGCATGGCCCCATGCGCAACACCACCACCTGTGAGCTGCACATGCGTGAGTTTACCGATGGAGAGACCATCGTGATTGAACCCTGGCGCGCGAGCGCCTTCCCGGTGATCAAAGACCTGGCGGTAGACAGAAGCTCCTTCGAACGCATTATGCATGCCGGTGGGTTCATCAGCACCAATACCGGTTGCGCACCGGAAGCCAACAGCAGCCCTATAAGCAAGCACATCTCTGACAAAGCATTCGACGCAGCAGCCTGCATCGGCTGTGGCGCTTGCGTGGCCGCCTGCAAGAACTCTTCTGCCATGCTGTTTGCTGCCGCCAAGATCGCCCAGTATGCCATGATTCCCCAGGGAAAGGTGGAAGGAAAAGAACGGGTCGATCAGATGGTGCAACAAATGGATGCCGAAGGCTTTGGCTTCTGCTCAAACACTTATGGCTGCGAGTTCGACTGCCCCAAAGGGATCTCTGTCGATTTCATTGCCCTGATGAACAGGGAGTTCTTCTCTGCCAAAGTGTGCAGCCAGAAAAGGCAGTAGCACGAGCCGGGCCATGAGCCCCCGGGAGTGCCTCTTGCGCTTGAAACCGATGGGGTGCTCAGTAAAAAAACGGGGAAAGCAACGACACGATACCAGGTTAAACAATCACTGGATATCGCAGTTACCAACTCAACGGCTTATGGTGTTTTATGCTGGATGCGGTGGAGGGCTGAGCCATTGGATTAATCGGGCCAACCTTTAAAACAACAAAAAAAAATTAAAAAGATACTATACCTGAAAACATATTTATATATTTGCTACATTTGTAAAAATTATTGGTTAAACGAATATAAAAATAGGGTATGATGACGAATAGTAAACTTGATCCAAAAAAGTTAGAAGAAGCGGCAAGCAAACTTAGGGCGATAGCCCATCCGATGAGGATTGCCGTCATTGGCCTGCTTGAGAAGCAGGAGCAAATGAATGTAACACAGATCTATGAAGCCCTTGGTATTGAACAGGCTTCTGCATCGCATCATTTGAACATTCTGAAAACAAAGGGCGTATTGGATTCGCGCCGCAGCGGCAAAAACACGTTTTATTTTCTGAAGCACGAGGCCCTCAGCCAGATGATTGACTGCCTGAATCGCTGCCACTGAATCCTGCCATGATGTTTCCTTATTCATTTTGCCCTCTTGTATCCATTCTGACATGAGAGAAAAGGATTGCTATACCGAAGAAGCAAAACAGCTGGCCGGGTTTTGCAAAGCACTTGGACATCCAGCCAGGATAAGCATCATCCTTTTGCTTCTTGAGAAAGACACCTGTTTTTGTGGCGACATTGTAAAGGAAATCCCGCTGGCGCAGTCCACGGTATCCCAGCACCTGAAAGAACTTAAGGAGGCAGGCATCATCCAGGGCAACATCACACCACCCAAAGTCAAATACTGCATAAACAAAACCCAATGGGCCACATTGAAAAACGCCCTGCGTCGCTTCCTTGACTGACAGGGATCGCCTCCTGCTTGTTTACAACAGTGGGCCATTTTCGTGAAAAAAAGCCGCAGCTTATGCTCCATTGACCCTGGATGGGCAATGTCATTTCTCCCAAAAAATCAGGGAGCTGACTGAATGATTAGGGAGATAATTGTTTCTTGTATAACGGTGGGACAAAGAAGCGCTGCAATGACCAGCCGCAACCTGAAATTTTATGCTTTTTTTACAATCCATAAAAACATCAGATTAAAAAAACTTTATTATTTTTATTCGGTTTTTTACAAATACATAATTAATCGTACATTTGCGATTAATTGAATCAAAAGCATTTTTATCAGACCACAAGGCCGGTTGATTCGGGCCGGGTAAAAAAAATCAAAAAACCCTCTAAAAATTGCATGTTATGATACAAAGAAGTCTGACCCTGGCAGCGCTGCTCATTGCCATGGTATTAACCGCCGCTGCCGATGAGAATGAGAAAAAGGGACCGGTGCTGACCTTTGACCCTCCCCGCCAGGATTACGGCACGGTTTACGTGGATGAACTTCCGGATGGAAATTTGGAAATCCAGTTTAGCAACACCGGTGATGAGCCACTGGTGATCAGCAACGTGCGTGCGTGCTGTGGCACAAGGGTACGTGAATGGCCACGCGAGCCGATTATGCCCGGTGAAGAAGAAACCATTGAGGTCTCCTTCCGCCTGGCTCCACGTCCACAACGGATCAGCAGGTCGGTAACGGTTAACTACAACAACGAACAAAGGCCTACGGAGCGCTTTCGCATCGTCGGGCAGGTTGTAGAAAGAGAATAATTGCTGAGGCACTGGTGTCTTGTCAATCCCAGACTGTCGCATAATTCGCAGCGTTTTTTCTCAGCGCAATAAGAGAACCACGCATCGCAGAAGTTATGTAAGCGTATTATATTGCAGAGATGAGAAAAAGATCAAGACCTGGGCCGGCTAAAGCAGCGTTGACATCACCAGGTGTCTGTGACCCAAAACGAGCCTGCTTCGGTAAAATACCGGACCAGGCCCGTTCTTTTTTTTCCTGCATCCATCACTCCCGCGCAATATTCCGGTTCTTTGTCATAATATAAAATTGTCGTTGCATGAAGATTTTGGTTTGGATATCCCGCATCTTGCTGGGTGGTGTGTTTATTTTTTCTGGCTTCGTGAAGGCCATCGACCCGCTTGGCTCAGCCTATAAATTTCAGGATTATTTCATGGCCTTCGGCACCGAATGGTTGTCCTTCAGCGCCTTGCCTATGGCCGTGTTGCTCAGCACGCTGGAATTCATTATTGGTGTGGGCATTCTTTTCGGCATCAAAATGCGGCTCAGTGCCTGGGGCGGGTTCCTGTTCATGCTTTTCTTCACGCCACTGACGCTATATATTGCCATCACGGATCCCGTACCAGATTGTGGTTGCTTTGGCGATGCCATCATCATCAGCAACTGGAGCACCTTCTATAAAAACGTGGTGACCCTGGCCGCCGCTGTTGTGGTCTTCCTCTATCGAAACAAGATCAAACCGCCCTGGTCGAAGTTTGCGGACAACCTACTGATGGTCCTGGTTACGGTGGGCATTTTATTGCTGTCGGCCTACTGCCTGCGCAATTTGCCCATCATAGACTTTAGACCCTGGAAGGTGGGCAATGATGTTACCGAGCTGGTCATGCCCACCGAAGAGGTCGCCGAAACCTACCTGATCTTTGAAAACGAGGAAACAGGCGAAACCAGGGAGTATCCCGCAGACGATTACCCCTGGGATGACCCGGAATGGGCAGAGGTGTGGTCTTTTAAGGACCAACGGCGCGAAATCATTCAGCCCTATGAAGAAGCCGAGATCGATGCATTCTATATCGAAGATGCGTTCGGCGATGACCTCACCGATTTCTTCATGACGGAACCCGGCTACTTGTTCATGGTTGTCGCCCACGACCTTTACCGCACCAACACACGCGCCTTCGAAAACACCATCACCCCGCTCTGGCGACAAGCCGAATCAGAAGGACACACCTTTATTGTGCTGACCGGGTCCACGCTGGATGCCATCGGTGAGTTTACCGAGGCCTACGACACACCCGACCGGGAAGTGTTCTACCTTTCTGATGAAATTGAACTCAAAACCATCGTGCGTTCAAACCCCGGCCTGGTGTTGATGAAAGATGGCGTGGTGAAGGGCAAGTGGGCGCACCGCAACATCCCGGAGCTGCATGAGATTGAGGTCATGGAGGAGTGATGTCTGCAGTTTGGGGTATGTAGCTTGAGGGGTCCGGAGGAGTTTGTGAGGGGCTGTGTGTGTTGCTGGGTTTATGGGGGTAACCAGGTTTAAGTTTAGCAGTGACAGCACCTTGACTGTCCGAAATGTGAGGTTGCCCCGGGGCGGGGGCTTGTGATGTCCTGGGTGAAATAGTGTGTTGTTTGTTAAGGGACTATATAGGTTAAGATTAAGGTTAAGATTAAGGTTAAGATTATGCATAGATATTGTCATGCACATACTGAATCCTGGGATACAGTCTGATGAGCGGTTTATGCGTGAAGCGCTGAAGGAGGCGGAGCAGGCGCTGGAAGCGGATGAGGTGCCCGTGGGTGCCGTGGTGGTTTGCCACGACCGCATCATTGCGCGGGCCCACAACCTGACAGAGCGGTTGAATGACGTCACAGCCCATGCCGAAATGCAGGCCATCACCGCCGCCGCCAACCACTTGGGCGGCAAATACCTGGACCAATGCACGCTCTATGTAAGCCTCGAACCCTGCACCATGTGTGCCGGCGCCCTGGCCTGGGCCCAGCTTGGTAAGCTCGTCTATGGCGCAAAAGACCCAAAACGCGGCTACACCACCGTTTCAGACCAGGTCCTGCATCCAAAAACCAAGGTCACACAAGGCGTACAGGCCCAAAAGGCCTCATCCCTCCTGAAAAAATTCTTCCAAACCAAAAGATAATCTCTGTTTATGTGTTTATGTTTTTTCAAATTATGGGTTATCTGAAGTTTACGTTTTCAATAGAAGTGCTGTTGGCTTTTAGCTTTTAGCTTTTGGCTTTTAGCTCTCTTGCCAATAGCCAATAGCCAATAGCCAAAAGCCAACTTAGTCTGAACGCCCACGTGAGAATAATCATCCTCCTGTGTGTCAAAAATCCTGTTCCCGAATGGTCGGGATTTGCAACATGGGCGTTTCATTATTCATTCTTCATTTTTCATTTTTCATTTATCAAGGATTCCACAATCTTCGCCGAGGCCAGGCAAAGCGGGATTCCCCCGCCGGGGTGTACGCTGCCACCTACAAAATACAGCCCCCTGATGCCCTTCCTGAAATTGGGGTGCCGGTAAAAGGCAGCAAACTTGTTATTGGAGCTCAAGCCATACAAAGAACCCCTATAGGAAGCCGTATCCCGCTCAATGGTGCGGGGGTCGGCATAAGATTCTCTGACAATGTGCGGTTCCAGGTTCGTATCCAGCCGCCGGTTGATCTTTTCCAGTATCTGCCTGCGGGCTTGCGTGATGAGGGCATCCCAATCCTGCCCAACATTCTCGGGGACATTGATCATCACATACCAGTTTTCCTGCCCTTCAGGTGCATCGGTCGGTACTGCACGTGAGCTGATGAAGAGGTATACCGTGGGGTCGGAGGCTATGGTTTTCTTATCAAAGAGATGAATAAACTCTTCCCGGTAGTTTCCGGAAAACAGGATATTGTGGAGCTCAAGTTCAGGAAAGCGATGGTTAACGCCCCAGTAAAAGATCAGCGCCGAACTGGAACGCTCGAGCTTAAGTTGTTTCTTAGGAAATGGCAAGTCTGGTAAAAGATTTTTATACAACGTCACCACGTCTACATCACTGACGATCTGATCAAAGGCGAGCTTTTCGCCTGCCACCTGCAAGCCCTGCACCTTTTTTGTGTTGTGCAGCAGGATGCGCTCCACCCGGGCATCAAAATGAAAAACCACCCCCATGTAGAGCGCCAGCTGATACAATGCCTCCACAATGTGATACATGCCCTTTTCGGGAAAGTACACGCCAGTGTTGTGCTCCAGGTGGGGTATGATATTCAGTGTGGCAGGTGTCTTGTAAGGGTTAGATCCGTTGTAGGTGGCATAGCGGTCAAATAGCTGGACGATGCGCGGATCCCTGAACCAGGACCTGTTCTTTTTATGCATGGTGGTAAAAACATCCAGTTCATGCAGCCGCAGCATGGAACTCCGGTGGCCGGGCCGCAAAAAGTTGGCCGGCTTGTGCAGGGAGTTAAACAGAAACACGTCGGCGGTAATGTCATACATCCGGGCGCTTTTCTGCAGGAATCCCAGCACGCGTTCAGCAGGCACGGCTGTCTGGGTTTCGACCTCACGGGCAAATGCTGCTTTATCCAGCCAGGCATTCACCACGGTGCCGTCATCCCAAAAATATTGACAACTGCTTTTAAGTGGAGTATAGCGAAAATAATCCGTGGAATTTTTGCCACACAATGCAAACAGTTCATCCACCAGTGTGGGCATGGTAAATAAGGAAGGCCCGGTGTCAAAACGAAAACCCCCTTGTCGCCGCTCAGAGACCTTGCCCCCTGCCCTGCCGGCCTGCTCAAAAACAATCACCTGGTGACCCTTTGCGGCCAGCCTGATGGCCGAAGCAATTCCACCTACCCCTGAACCAATTACTGCTGAATGTTGTTTCTTTGTCATATGTGTTGGTTTTGTGACCAGCCTGGTCCATTCCATTGGTGCTTTAAACCGGCCGCATGCGGGGCATGCATCATTCAGGCCGAAAACACCGTGTAAAGTTAAGCGGAAATTGGTACCCGGGGCGTATCTGAACTGCAAAGTTTGTTTCGGGTATTGCAAAAATATCCGATTTATTGAGTATATTCACATCCGAATGGGATGAATTACCATGAAAGGATTTTTGACACACAGGAGGATGGTTATTCTTATGGGGGCGTTCAGACTAAGTAGGCTATTAGCTATTGGGTATTGGCTATTGGCAAGAAAGCCAAAAGCTAAAAGCCAAAGGCAGACCTTTTGACATTTCGACATTTTGACATTTTGACTTTAATTTTAAACACATGAATAAAGCATTGATTATCGGAAGCGGCCTCGGGGCCATGACCACCGCCATGCGCCTGGCCAGCAGGGGATACAAGGTGCAGATGGTTGAAAAGCACCACCAGCCTGGCGGACGCCTAAACCAGTTGAAAAAAGACGGGTTCACCTTCGACCTGGGCCCTACCTTTTTCAGCATGACCTATGAGTTTGAAGAATTTCGCAAGGACGTCGGCCTGGAAAAACTGCCCTTTACCTTTCGCGACCTGGATGTGTTGTACTCCGTCAACTTCCGTGGTTCCGACAAGCGGTATGTGATTTACCGCGACCTCGACAAGCTGGCAGAGGAGTTCGAAGAGGTAGAGCCCAACTTCCGGGAGAAAATGGATAAGTTTCTCACCAGCGCCGGAAAGTTTTTCCACGACACTGAATACCTGGTGCTGAAGCGCAACTACGACTCTCTCTTCCAATACCTGATGACGCTGCTGCGGGTCCCGGTTAAGTATTCTCCCAAGTTGCTGCGCTCGGTCTGGTCGGAGATGGAGCGCCATTTTGAGTCCCGCGAGGTCAAGGAGATCTTCTCTCTTGTCGCCTTCTTCCTGGGCGCCACACCCTTCGACACCCCCGCCATTTATACCATCCTCTCCTACACCGAGCTGGTACATGACGGATACCATAACGTGGTGGGCGGGATGTACAAGATTGTAGACGGCCTGAAAAAAGAACTGGATAAGGCAGGTGTGGAAATGCATTTCAACACCGAGATTGTGGACTACAAGCAAAGCAATGGCGAGATCACCGCGATGGTCGACCAAAACGGCAATGAATGGGAAGCCGACCTGTTTGTGGTGAACGCCGATGCGGCCTGGTTCCGCCATCAGATCTTTAAGCGGAAGAAGTTTGATGAACCCAAAATGGACAAGCTCAAATGGACACTGGCACCTTTTACCATGTACCTGGGACTGGACACCAAACTGCCCGATCACGTGCCATTGCATAATTATTTCCTGGGAGATAACTTTAAAGAGTACAGCGGCAAAATTTTCAAGAATGCCATCAAGCTGGAAAAACCCTACTACTACGTCAACGTGGTCTCCAAGTCAGACCCGGAGAGTGCCCCGGAAGGATGTGAGAGCGTTTTCGTGCTCTGCCCGGTGCCCGACATGCGGTTCAAGCCCGACTGGTCGGATCGCGAAGAGGTCGCCAACAGCATCATCGACGACATCTCCAAACGCATTGGCGTGGACGTCAGCAAACACATCGTGTCAAAGACCGTGATGACTCCCGTGGAATGGCGCGACGATTTCAACCTGTATAAAGGCAGTGGCCTGGGCCTGGGTCACGACCTGGATCAGATCGGTGGCTTCCGCCCCAAAAACTATGATGAAAAATTTGGAAACGTGTTTTACGTGGGTGCCTCCACCGTGCCAGGCACAGGACTCCCGATGGCCGTGATCAGCTCAAAACTTGTTACTGAACGCATTACCAAAAAATATGGATCTGTACACACGTAATGCACTGGATTGTGCAGAGGTCACCACAAAAAACTACAGCACCTCCTTTTCGATGGGGGTGCGCACGCTGAGCAGCAAACACCGTCCGGCCATTTATGCCATCTATGGTTTTGTGCGCTTTGCCGATGAGATCGTAGACACGTTTCACGACCACGACAAAGCTGAACTTTTGCAGGCATTCAAGCAACAAACTTATGACGCCATCGACAAAAAGATGTGCACCAATCCCATCCTTCATGCCTTCCAATGGGCCGTCAACACCTTTCACATCGACAGGGAATTGATCGACGCCTTCATGCAAAGCATGGAGATGGACCTGCACAAGAAAACCTTTACCCTGGAAGAATACAAGCAATACATTTATGGATCTGCCGAAGTGGTCGGGCTGATGTGTCTGCGTGTGTTTTATTCGGAACAGGAAGCGGAGTACCGGCAACTGCTCCCGGCAGCTAAAAAGCTCGGGGAAGCCTTCCAAAAGGTGAACTTCCTGCGCGACCTTCGGTCCGACCACAAGGAACGCGGACGTGTCTATTTCCCGGAAGTGGATTTCGATGCATTTTCTCCGGACGACAAGCGAGAGATTGAGCACGACATTTGGCAGGATTTCAGGGATGCCTTCCCTGGCATCAAATCGCTGGACAAAGAGGTGAGACTCGGCGTATACCTGGCCTATCGCTATTACCTTGAACTCCTGCGAAATATCCAGCAGGTAAGCCCCGAAGAAGTCAAACAAAAACGTTTTCGCGTATCAAACGCACATAAACTCACACTGCTTGTAAAATGCTATCTTCGCAATAAGTTCGGGTGGATGTGAAAGGGTTTGAAATTTGAAAAAGGGTTTCCTGTTGAAAAATCATATACGACATCATTATGGGAGCAACTTCGTACAATAGGGCTGCAAAATTTGCAGGATATTTTTTTGTGATTTATTACAT
>PUOJ01000157.1 GCA_003552075.1 Bacteroidales bacterium | reverse complement strand
TTGACAGGAGTCAGCGTCCGGAGCCGGGACCGGCGCCGGAGATCCAGTTGGGTGAATTTGAGTCTTTCGAGCTGGACAATGGGATGCAGGTGATCGTGGTGGAAAACCGCCAGGTGCCTGTAGTATCCTTTCAGCTTTCGCTGGACATCGACCCGGTGCTTGAAGGCGATGCCAAGGGTTATGTAAGCCTTGCGGGGTCGCTTATGCGTGAGGGTACAACCAACCGCAGCAAGCAAGAGATCGACGAAGCGATCGACTTCATTGGGGCCAACCTCAACACCTCATCCACCGGGATGTTTGCCTCTTCGCTTACCCGCCACCAGGATGTGCTGCTAGACCTGATGACCGACATCCTTTATAACCCCAGCTTTCCTGAAGAGGAGCTGGAGCGGCTGATCAACCAGAACAAATCCGGCCTGGCTACGGTGCCGACCGACGCCAGCGCCATCGCCAACAACGTGGCCAGGGCGGTCACCTACGGCCACGATCACCCCTATGGCGAGATCACCACGGAAGAAACCCTCGACAACGTAGACATTGCGGACATCAGGCAATATTATGAAGACCACTTCAAACCCAATGTGGCTTACCTGGTGATTGTGGGCGACATGGACGTGGACGAGGCCCGTGAATTGACGGAGACCTGGTTTGCGGACTGGGAGCCCGGCGAGGTGCCTGAGCGTACCTTCCCTACGCCTGAGGTGCCTGACGGACGGCGCGTGGCCTTTGCTGACCGTGCCGGTGCCGTTCAAAGTGTGGTCGCCGTAACCCATCCGGTGGTATTAACTCCCGGCCACGAAGATGCCATCAAAGCCAGCGTGATGAATTCCGTACTTGGCGGTGGTGCATTCTCCGGAAGGCTGATGCAAAACCTCCGTGAAGACAAGGGGTACACTTACGGTGCCCGCTCCAGCTTGTCCACCGACCCGCTGGTTGGCCGCTTCCAGGCGCGCACCGAAGTCCGCAACGAGGTCTCTGACAGCACGGTTACTGAGATCCTCTATGAGATGGAGCGCCTCATCAATGAGCCTGTGGACGAAGCCAGCCTGGAGCTGACCAAAAACTTCATGACGGGCAGCTTTGCACGCTCGCTGGAAAGTCCGCAAACCATTGCCCGCTTTGCCAGAAACGTGCTGCAATATGACCTTCCCGATGATTACTACGCGACCTACCTGGAGCGCCTGGAGGCCGTAACGGTGGAAGACGTGCAGGAAATGGCTGCCAGGTACCTGAAACCCGAAAACGCGATTATCGTGGTAGCAGGCAACCAGAATGAAGTGGCCGAAACGCTGATCCCATTCAGCGCCACCGGCGAGGTGGAGCTTTATGATGCCTTTGGCAGGCCGGTGGTGGAAACCGAACTGGTAGCCGCACCCGAGGGCTACACGGCCGAAACGGTCATTGAAAGGTATATCGAAGCGATCGGCGGCAGAGACCGCCTGGAAGGCATTGAAGACCTTACTGAGAAGATGACGGCCAGTGTCCAGGGCATGGAGATCCAGGTCAACAGTTACCAGAAATCGCCCCATTATTTGCTCATGAACACCAAAATGGGCGACATGGTCCTCTCGCAGCAGCTTTTTGACGGAGAGAAGTTCAAGGTACAGGCCCAGATGGGCACACAGGAGTTTACGGAAGGGCCTGAGTTTGATGAGATGAAGCTGCAGGCCGTGATGAACATGGAGCTGCACTACGACGAGTTCGACATCCGGACGGAGCTGCTTGGCATGCGGCCGGTGAACGGCAGAGATGCTTACAAGGTGGAGCTGACCTATCCTTCAGGAAACCAAATACAAGATTATTACTGTGTGGAAACAGGCCTCAAAATCAAATCATCCCAGGTAGAAACCACATCTTATTTCTCTGAATACAAGGAGGTGGATGGGCTGATGTTCCCGCACGAGATCAGACAAGAAGGCCCACAACAGGTAGACATGCGGCTTGAGTCTGTGGAGATCAATACCGGGCTGGAGGAGTCCTTTTTTGTGATCGAATAGACAGGGCAGTAAACCCTCAATCATAAAAAAGCGGCATGTTGATCCATGCCGCTTTTTTTATATATCCTTTAGAAGCCTGTTGCTGTCTGCCCTTTCAATGGCCTGCTGAAAGTTTTCCATGGCAGTCTTTAGCGTATCCAGTGTGCCGGAGGGTTTGGCAAAGAGGCCGCTGATGCCCTTATGCTCCAGGCGGTCTATCACGGTCTTGATCCGGATCTTATGGATGTCGAAGGCCGGCTGATAAGCGCTTTCCCGGGAATTTTGCGTTTCTGCTTCACTGACCAGGCCAGTCTGAAACAGGTCGTTCAGAATGCTGCTCACCAAACTGCTGGGCATATGCAGTGTATCGGCGATCTCATCGGAGTTTAGCGGTTTTTCTCCTTTGTCGAAATGAGCTATCAGGAGGTGCATCACGTATAGCGCCAGGATCTTCTTGTAGAAGGGGCTGATGTTTTTGGTTTCGGCTTCAAACTCGTAATTTTCGACGTGCTGGTTGGCAAATGCAAGTTCTGCACCAAAAAGTACCACGATCCAGCTCACCTGCATCCAAAGGAGGAGTAAGGGCAAAGCGGCAAAGGATCCATAGATGGCGCCATATTTTGCCGCACCGATCTGGAAGGCAATGTATGCCCATTGCACAAGCTGGAAGATGGTTCCCGCGATGATCCCCGCAATCAGTGCGGAGCTGAATTTCACCTTCGTATTGGGCATGATCATATAGAGCAGGGTAAAAATCATCCAGATCAGCATGTAAGGGATCAGGTTGACCAGGAAGAGGAGCACGGGGTTGATCAGGGTGCCGCTCATCTCCTGGATCTGTGTGTTCAGGTAGACCGTAGTGGCGCTTGCCACGATGAAGAAAAGGGGGGCAAGGAACATCATCGAAAAGTAGTCGCTGAACTTTCGGGACCAGCTGCGGGCCTTGGTCACCTGCCATATCTCATTGAAAGATTGCTCAATATTGGTGAGGAGCATGGTGATCGTATAGAGCAGGATCAGCAGACCCACGGTGGCCACGGTGCCGCCGTGCGTCTGCGCAAAAAATGAACGCGTAAGGTCCATCACCCATTCAAAGACCTCCTCCCTGCCGGCCAGTGCAGCCTGCAGCTGCCGCTCCACATACATTTCCAGGCCAAAGCCCTGCGCGATCCCAAAGGCCAGGGCCACGATCGGCACGATGCTAAACATCGAATAGAAGGTGAGCGCAGGTGCCCTGAGCATCACCTTGTCTTCCCTGAAGCCCCGCAGGGCCAGCACAAGAATGCGAAGCTGCCTGATAAGAAAGGTCTTACGGGGAGGCAGGTCTTTCAGCGGCATACGCCAGATCTCCACGCTGGCGTAGTGCACCGCCTTCCTGATGGACTGAAAAAAAGCGTTGATCTTTGTCTTCATAGTTAAAAAAAAGTCAAAAGGTCGAAAAGTCTGGTTGTTGGCTGTTGGCTATTGGCTATTGGCTGTTGGCTGTTAGCTGTTGGCTGTTGGCTGTTGGCTGCCAGGCCACAAACGTACCCATCGCCTATTCAAATGTACGGGATAATTTTTGATTATGTGTTATTTGCCAGCGTTTTATCAGGTAAAACCATATAAAAACGGCACGCCGGCCGTTAGCCGGGTGCCGTTGGTCTCATTTTCGCGCAGCAGGTGGGTTACCTGTAAAAAAGGTAGTAACCCCAGGGTTCCAGGCTCATTGTAAAGCCAGCATCAATGTCGACGTTTTCTTCCGTGAAAAGCTCGTTATACTGGCCGGCAAAGGCATCGCCTTCAAAATCCACGTCGAGCGCCTCATCCGAAAGGTTCAACACCACAAAGACCTTGTCGCCGTCCTCTTCACGGACAAAGGAAAACACCTGCTCATCGTAATTGGTGTGCACACGGATCATCTCGCCGCCGAAGTCGCCGTTCCAGAGCGCTTTGTTTTCCCGTTTGAGGTGAAGGAGTTTTTTGTAAAGCTCGTGATACTTGTAATCTCCCCAGTCGATCTGATCTTTCTCAAAGAATTCGAGCATCCGGTCAAAGCCGGCTTCCTGTCCGCTATAAATCAGGATGGTCCCCGGGATGGTGGCTGTAAACACGGCAAACGCCTCCACGCCATCGCCCAGGCGGTCAAATTCGGTGCCAGCCCACGAGTTTTCATCGTGGTTGGTGATGAAATACATCTTATAGGCACCATAGGGGAAGGCATTTTCTTCATCCTGGAAATAGGCATCGATATCCGCCACCTTTTGGTCACCAGCAGCCACGTCGTTCATGATATGGTGCAGCTCCCAGCCATATCCGGCTTCAAACGCGTGGTGATGCAGCTCAGGATGTTCTGCTTCGGCAAGCATATACACTTCCCTCACGCTTTCCAGTTCCTGCCTGGCCCGATTCCAAAAATCGGTGGGCACCAGGTATGCAACATCACAACGGAAACCATCAATGCCGATCTCCTCCACCCAAAAACGCATTTCACCGATCATGGCCTCGCGCATCGCGTCATTTTCATAATCGAGCTGCAACACATCCGACCAGTCTTCATTGGGAGG
>PUOJ01000005.1 GCA_003552075.1 Bacteroidales bacterium | reverse complement strand
TGGGTGGCGGTGAAAGTCAGAAAACCATAACAAAAAATGTTGCTGATAGCAGAGATATACCTTTCGATGGCTTTCATGGTGGTTCTTGCCTACTTGCTGGGGTCCATACCCACTGCGGTATGGCTGGGGCGATGGATCAAGGGACTTGACGTGCGTGAACACGGAAGCGGCAACGCTGGTGCCACAAATGCCATGCGTGTGCTTGGCCCCCGCGTGGGCCTGCTGGTGCTGATCATTGATGCGTTGAAAGGGATCGGGGCCGTCAGCCTTGGCCACCTGGCCCAAACCGGTGATATGCAGGCAGAATGGTTTGCGGTGTACCAAATGCTCCTGGGAGCATTTGCAATCCTTGGCCATGTGTTTCCGGTTTTCGCTTCTTTTAAAGGAGGCAAAGGGATCGCCACCCTGGTCGGCATCATATTTATTCTTTTCCCGGAAGCTTTTTTGATCTGCCTTGCAGTATTTCTTACCGTTTTTCTCACTACCCGCTACGTTTCACTTGGCTCTCTGGCAGCTGCCATAGCATTGCCTGTTGTTGTAATTTGGGTGAAAGACATCACCCTGATGCCCAAGGTGCTTTTTGCCGTTCTTGTAGCCTTGTTTGTACCCATCACCCACCTGAATAACATCAGAAGGCTGATAAGCGGCAAGGAAAACCGCATCTCCTTCAGAAGATAAAGCCTGATCGCATCCCTTATGCGAACCGCCAGACAGGAGCGCCTGCGTGACCAATAATTTTGCAGGGCCCATGCTCCGAATTGATGATTTGTTGGTTTTTTTGGTTATTTTTGTTTGTTCCAAAGATGGAGCCTCAAAAGAAATCAATCATGAAGCGCAACCTATTGCTTATTGTCTCCATCCTTTTCCTGTCGGCTTGCGCAACTGTTCCGATCAGCGGCAGACGCCAGGTGCGCATGCTGCCGGAGGGGATGCTTGCCAATATGGCCACGGCAAACTATCAGTCATACATGGCTGCCAATGCTGTAGTTCCTTCATCCGATCCAAGGGCTCAAATGGTGCAGGAAACCGGGGATAATATTGCCACTGCCGTGATAGCTTACCTTGAAGAAACCGGTCAGGCGAGGCGTGTACAAGAGTTTGACTGGGAGTTTCAGCTTGTCGATAGTGACCAGGTGAATGCCTGGGCTATGCCTGGTGGAAAGGTGGCTATTTATTCCGGCATCCTTGATCTGACGCAGGATGAAAATGGCCTGGCTGTGGTTATGTCCCATGAAATCGCCCATGCCGTTGCCCGTCATGGAAATGAGCGAATGAGCCAACAGCTATTGTTAACCATGGGTGCAGTGAGTCTGGATGTAGCCTTGCGAGAGCAGCCGCAAAAAACTAGAGATATTTTTATGCTGGCCTATGGCGTGGGAGGCACACTAGGCAGTTTAGCCTACAGCCGTCAGCACGAATACGAGGCCGATGCGCTGGGCATGACCTTCATGGCAATGGCCGGTTATCATCCTGAACATGCCATTGATTTTTGGGAGCGTATGTTGCAGTACTCAGGTGGGGCGGGCCCTCCTGCCTTTTTAAGCACGCATCCCACCAACGAAGACAGAATCAAAGCGGCAAGGGAGTATTTGCCCGAAGCCATGCAGTATTACAATCGCTAAATGATCATATCATTTGTTTATTGGTCTTGGCGGTTGAACCCATGCAGGTATTTGTTGTTTCATCATTAAGGTATTGTATCAGATGGTTTGGTTAATCGTTGTGAGCTTGATATTGGCAGGAATCGTTTTCCTGCTATTGGAGATCCTGGTTGTGCCCGGTGCTACGGTTGTCGGTCTACTTGGTGTTGTCCTGGTGGTTGCCGGTAATGTGATCTCGTTTAATAATTACGGGACAGAAACCGGCGTGATCACCATCCTGCTCACACTGGTTGTCAGCATGGTTTCGATCGGGATTGCCCTGCGCTCCCGGACATGGAAACGGGCCATGCACAGCTCTGCTCTTGAAGGAAGGGTAAACGTGATAGAGGCCGACAAAGTGCTAAAAGGAGATGAAGGCATCTCCATCACGCGACTGAACCCCATGGGCAAGGCGCTGATCAAAGAAGATTATTACGAGGTGAGCTCAAAAGACAACCTCATTCCCGAAAATACCCCTATTGAAGTCGTTAAAGTAGAAGGAAACAAAATCATTGTCAAATCTAAAGAAGAATAACACATGGAATCACAAATTGCCGTAATTGTTGCCATAGCCCTGGTCAGTATAGTGGGTCTGTGGATCATTTTTTACTTTATCCCCGTGGCGCTGTGGTTTTCCGCCCTGGTATCCGGTGTCCGTATCAGTCTGCTTCAGCTTGTGCTGATGCGCTGGCGTAAGATCCCGCCCGCAGTGATCGTCAACAACCTGATCTCTGCCACCAAGGCCGGTCTTACCCTGAACAGGAATGACCTGGAAGCACACTACCTGGCAGGAGGACGGGTGAAAGCAGTGGTCAACGCGCTTATCAGCGCTGATAAGGCCAATATTCCCCTCGACTTTAAAACCGCCACAGCCATCGACCTGGCAGGTCGTGATGTGCTGGAGGCGGTACAGATGTCGGTAAAACCCAAGGTGATCAACACCCCACACGTGGCAGCCGTCGCAAAAGATGGTATCCAGCTCGTGGCCAAGGCACGCGTAACACTTCGTGCCAACATCAAGCAGCTTGTGGGTGGTGCCGGTGAAGAAACCATCCTCGCCAGGGTTGGTGAAGGGATTGTGACCTCCATAGGTTCTGCACAGCACCATAAACAGGTGCTGGAAAATCCAGACAGCATTTCCAAAGTCGTGTTATCCAAGGGACTGGACTCGGGTACCGCCTATGAGATCTTGTCGATTGACATAGCCGACATCGATGTGGGTAAAAATATCGGTGCGATGCTGCAAATCGACCAGGCCAATGCCGATAAAAACATCGCACAGGCCAAGGCAGAGGAACGCCGTGCCATGGCAGTTGCTGCCGAGCAGGAGATGAAAGCCAAGGCACAGGAAGCGCGCGCCAAGGTTATCCAGGAAGAGGCCGAGATCCCAAAGGCGATCTCCGAAGCCTTCCGCAGTGGAAATCTCGGAATTATGGATTATTACCGCATGAAGAACATCCAATCTGATACCTCCATGAGGGAACAGATCAGCAAACCTGGCACATCCAAAGGGAAAACCGACGAAGACCTTTCATCGGATAAATAATTTCCCTGAAATGATAATAACAGGCCATCTCCCTTGTTTATATAGGTAGATGGCCTGTTTTTCATATATTCGTGCCCGGTTTAATACCCTGGTGAATGCCAGGAGCATGACCGGGACAAAAAAATTGCTATTTTAGAAACTTATGAATATCAACATATTATTCGACTATCCCGCCTGGCTGATCATCCTCTGTATTTTATGCGGCTTGTTGTACAGTAGCATCTTGTACTACAGGAACAGCGCATCTGACTTCAACCCATTGTGGAAACGCCTGCTGGCCATTTTTCGTTTCCTCAGCGTGACGATACTGGCATTGCTCCTGCTTGCGCCTCTCGTGGAAAGAAGTACACGGCACGTGGAAGAACCCCTGCTGCTTTTTTTACAGGACAACTCTGCCTCTTTGCTTTTTGCACAAGACTCCCTCTGGTATCAGGAACAATACCTCCCGTCCAAACATGGTTTTCTTGAAGAAATGGCCGATGCACACGATGTCCGTAGCTATACTTATGGAGAGGAATTTGCTGAAAGGAAACGTATTGATTTTTCAGACCGGGAAACAAACATGGCCGAGGTGTTCCGCGAGATTGATGTACGATATAGCAACAGGAACATTGGTGCGGTGATTATGGCTGGAGACGGTATTTACAACCGGGGGATCAATCCATTGCATGCTGCGGCACATGTCCCATACCCCGTGTATACCATGGCCCTGGGGGATACGGTACCACGGCGGGATGTCATTCTGAAAAATGTGAATCATAATGAGATCACCTATCTTGGTAACCGTTTCCCAGTTGAGGTGGACATAGAGGCTATGCAAAGTGAGGGCCTGACCAGCCGGCTCACAATCAGCCGGGAAGGAGAGGAGCTGTTTGCCGAAAACATCAGTTTTACTTCGGATCATCACGTAGAAACCATTAGCCTGGATCTGGAAGCCGATGAAGCAGGCATGCAGCAATATGAGGCCAGCCTGTCTCCCGTGGAGGATGAGGTGAGCCTAGATAACAATAGCCAGGATTTCTTCATTGATGTGATCGATGGCCGGCAACAGGTGCTGATCCTGGCCAACAGCCCCCATCCGGATATTGGCACGATCAAGGAATCCCTGGTCAGCAATGACCATTACGAAGCAGAGGTCAGCCTTTTCGATGCATTCGATGATAGCCTGGAGGCTTTCGACCTGGTTGTCCTTCATCAGTTGCCTTCCACCCAACATCCCGTCGGACCATTTTTGCAGCGGGCAGAGGAGGCGGGTACTGCCGTGCTTTTTGGGCTGGGCAGCCAAACAGACCTGCAGGCTTTTAATGAGCTTGGCACCGGACTATCCATCCAGTTGCG
>PUOJ01000044.1 GCA_003552075.1 Bacteroidales bacterium | reverse complement strand
TTTTAATGGCTGGATGCACAAGGCGTTCCCGGAATCGCTTGCCTTGCCTTTCCGCATTTTCCCATAG
Source organism: Bacteroidales bacterium (assembly GCA_003552075.1). Lineage (GTDB taxonomy): Bacteria > Bacteroidota > Bacteroidia > Bacteroidales > UBA7960 > PUPG01. The sequence continues at coordinate 4,497 of PUOJ01000044.1, read as the reverse complement.
CTTGTTGCTGATGATCGTTTCGAGGCAAGCTTTCGAGGCTGCAGCGCATACCGCCTTTCCGCCAAAGGTAGTGATATGGCCCAGCACAGGGTCATGGGTCAGGCAATGCATGATCTCCTTTCGGGATATGAAAGCACCCAGCGGCAGTCCGCCGCCAAAACTTTTTGCCAGGATGAGGATGTCGGGTATGTGGCCGTAATGTTCAAAGGCCCACATCCTGCCGCTTCTGCCCATGCCGGCCTGAATCTCGTCCATGATAAGCAATGCACCCGTGTCATCGCAAAGTTGACGCAACCTTGTAAAGAACTCCTGGCCAGCAGTAACTGCGCCAGCCTCACCCTGAATGGTTTCCACAATCACACAAGCAGTCTCGGAAGAGATGTGCGATAAGGCATCCACATCTCCAAAAGGCAGGTGATATACCTCAGGCAACAAGGGACGGAAAGCCCGCTTCAATCCTTCATTTCCCGTTACACTCAAAGAACCGTGGGAGCTGCCATGGTATGCGTTGCCAAATGAGACGATCTGTGTGCGACCGGTATATCTTTTAGCAAGCTTTAAAGCCCCTTCAACCGCTTCACTGCCAGAATTCACTAAAAAAGTCTGTTCCAGTTTGTGCGGAAGCACCTCGCTGAGCAGCAAAGCCAATTGTACCTGCGGCGATTGCACGAACTCTCCGTAGACCATCAGGTGCATGTATTTCTCTGCCTGTGCTTTCACTGCACGCACCACGGTGGGATGAACATGTCCCAGGGCACTGACAGAGATGCCGCTGATCAGGTCCAGGTATTCCTTGCCATCTGCATCATACATATAAGCTCCCTCGGCCCTTACGATCTCCAATGCCAGCGGAAAGGATGAAGTCTGCCCCAGGTGCCTGTAAAAGTTCATTCTGTCGTTCATAGCCATATTATGATTAGCATACCATTTATCAGATCAGAATTGTCGGACAAGCCTGCGATCAAAGCCCCACCAGCAGCTCACCGAACCCAGCGGACGAGGGTTTTCAAGTCTCACTAAAAATATGCACCAGCAAAAGCCAACCAGACAGGTCAATAGCCATATTTATCCTTCCACATCTGCTTCAGCCTTTGTCGCATCTCTTGCTCCCGTGCATTATCAGCAGGGTCATACAGTTTGTTACCCGACAATGCATCTGGCATAAACTCCTGTGCCACGAAATGACCCGAAAAGTCGTGGGAATATTTATAGTCCATGCCATAGCCACTATCCTTCATCAGTTTGGTTGGGGCATTCCGTAAGGCAAGCGGCACAGGCAGGTCACCGGTTTTCTTCACCAGGCTTTGGGCTTTATTGATGGCAAGGTAGGCTGCATTGCTTTTGGGAGAAGAGGCCAGGTAGGTCGTAGTTTGCGAAAGGATGATCCTGCTCTCCGGCATCCCGATCATCGTCACCGCCTGGAAGCAGCTGGTCGCAAGCAACAATGCATTGGGATTGGCGTTGCCGATATCTTCAGATGCCAGAATGATCAATCTTCTGGCAATAAACTTTGGATCTTCACCGCCTTCGATCATCCTGGCCAGATAATAGACCGCTGCATTCGGGTCACTGCCCCGAACCGATTTGATGAAGGCAGAAATGACGTCATAATGCATCTCCCCTGATTTATCGTATAGGGCCATGTTTTCCTGGATTACTGAAAGCACGTGGTCATTGGTGATGTTCACCGGGTCTTCCTCGGGGATATGCACGGCCAGCTCCAAAGCATTCAACAGCTTCCGGGCATCGCCACCGGAGATGCGCATCAGCGCTTCTGTTTCGGCAATATGCACCTGTTTACCCGTGTCTTTCTCCAATGTAACCTTTCCCTTCTCCAGCAGCGTTAACAGATCATCCTTTTCCAATTCCTTGAGAATATAAACCTGGCATCGAGAAAGCAAGGGTGCAATCACCTCGAAGGAGGGGTTTTCCGTCGTGGCACCGATCAGGGTGATGACGCCTCTTTCCACAGCACCCAGGAGGCTATCCTGTTGAGATTTACTGAACCGGTGGATCTCATCGATAAAAAGAATGGCGTTGCCTCCCGATTCCCTGGCCTTCTGAATCACAGCGCGCACATCCTTAACCCCGGAACTGACCGCACTGAGTGTAAAAAAGGGTCTGATCAGCTTCTCTGAGATCAGGGATGCAAGGGTCGTCTTCCCCACACCGGGTGGTCCCCAGAGAATCATGGATGGTACATTGCCCCGCTCAATGGATTTACGGAGAATGGCCCCTGGTCCAAGCAGGTGGGTCTGGCCCAGGTAGTCATCCAGATTTCCAGGCCTCAGTTTTTCTGCCAAAGGTATACCAGCCTGTTGCATGATGGTTTTTACTTTTTACTTGCTCTTTTACCGCAGCCCATGTGCTGCGGTAACGGGATTTCGCAGGCCCCTTTTAAAATGTAAGGACTATCTGGCATTTTTTGCGTTTTACCAGATTATCTCCGTAGCCCAGATGCGTACAGCCCAGGTGCAGGTGACGGCCTTTCCCTTATGTTAAAGTCCTTCTGGAGAGCCCAAGTGCCCCTTACTTGTCAATGCCTGAAATATGTTGACCGTTTTATTGCCATAAAACGGTCAACGTCATTTAGGCATCATCAATCATCAACTTCTTACTTCCTACTTCTTACTTCTTACTACTTACTTCTTACTTCCCTCAAGGTGCTCCAGCCGCTTCAGCAAGGGTGGGTGCGAATAATGCACATACACATAAGCCGGGTGCGGCCGAAGGTTACTCAGGTGGTTTACCGAAAGCTTTTTCAGGGCCTCCTTCAACGGTTGTGGGTCGTAGTTTTCAGCTGCAAAGGCATCGGCCTGGTATTCATATTTTCTGCTTAAGCGGTTCCCAAGGATGCCCAGCACCAGCGACACTGGTGAATACAGCAAACCAAAGGCCAGGATGCCCATGTGGAAACTTGGCTCCGTGGCGCCCAGGGCCCCGGAAAGCTCCGGCCGGTTAATAAACAGTCCCAGGAGGTACAACATGATCCCAGTGTGCACCAGCGACACCATCATGCCCCGGGTGGTATGTTTCTTCTTATAATGGCCAATCTCGTGGGCAAGCACGGCCACCAGCTCCTCGGTAGTATGCTCCTTGATGAGGGTGTCGAAGAGGACAATGCGTTTTTTGGGGCCCAGTCCGCTGAAATAGGCGTTGGCCTTGGCACTGCGCTTGGATCCGTCGATCACGAAGATATTGTCCAGCTTGAAACCAGCCTTTTCTGCAAATGCTTCAATTGCTGAGCGGAGCTCACCTTCTTCGAGGGGTGTTTGCTTGTTGAAGATGGGCACGATCAGCGTGCTGTAAAACATCATCATGAAGATACTGAACCCACTGAAAAGGATCCAGGCATAAAGCCAGAAAAGAGCACCTGCTGTGTGATAGAACCATACAAACACTGCAAGAAGTCCACCCCCAAGCACCAGGGCAAGCATCCAACTCTTGAGTTTATCAAGCACATAAGTTTTCGGAGTGGTCCGGTTGAAGCCAAACCGCTCTTCAATCACAAAAGTTCCATATAGATCAAAAGGCGTAGACAAGATGTCGGAGGCGAGTCCAAGGATGCCAAAAAACAGCAGGGCCATCCATACGTCGTGACTGGCATATTGCCTCACGAAATCATCCAGGTAGCCAAATCCGCCAAAAATCAGCATCAGGAGGATAAAGACAAAGGACAGGGTGCTGGTGATGGTTCCCAGTCGCATGTTCACGCGGGAATATTCTTGTGACTTACGGTACTTCTCTTCATCATAAATGCCTTTCAGCTCTTCGGGCAGCGTCTTGCTCCACCGGCTGGCGTTCAGGTAGTCCATCACCCGGTCAAACAAGTAGTCCAGGATGATGATCAGTAAGATGACATACAATAAGATTTGTTCAGTGCTCATAAGTAAAACAGGCTTAACCAATTAATAACTGCCGCTCCTTTTTCTCACAAACCACTCCACGGCAAGCAACACCAGGATGAGGAAGAACAGGGGCTTCAAGTTGATGATCTCCACAAACTCCTTCTGCGAATACATTTGTGGCCGGATGTCTTCGCGCTGCCGGATATCTTCTGCCATCGCTTCCCACTCCCCTGGATAATACATGGATGCGCCGGTGTTTTCTGCGAGCTGATAAAGCAACTGGTGGTCGGCAATGGTGCGCAGCCCCTCCAGGTCGAGCGCCACCACATTAAAGAGGCCCTCGTCGCTGTAAATATCCGTGCCGACTTGCACCACCGCCTCCCATTGATAAGTGCCGGGCTCAAAGGTCCCCGCATCGATGCGGTAAGCGTTGGCAGTGCGTCCCATTACATATGGAAACTCCGTACCTTCTTCATTGGTAATGGTCAGCTCCACCTCAGGCTCGTTGATCAGCTCAAAGCTCCGGTCATACAGTTCAGCTTCAAACAGGGCCGGTTCATTTTCATAGATCAGGTTGTCTTTCTGCACACGGAACAGGCGACGGTCTTCCCGGATGGACAAGTAATTCACGATTCGCGACATCATTTCA
>PUOJ01000091.1 GCA_003552075.1 Bacteroidales bacterium | reverse complement strand
GGCCAAACTGGATGGGAAAAGCCGCGAAGAGATGCCCAAAGACCACCTGGCCATCATCCGCCTATATGACGATGAAAGGTTTTTGTTTGAGAACGTCAGGTCTTTCACCGTGGCACAGGAAGAATTTCCCTGGATGGCCTTTCATCAGGCTGTGATGCCCGAAGACACGCTGGAAGGCACCCGCCTTACCATTTATAATCCGGTTAGCGGCGACATCCACCACGTCGAAAGGGTTACTAGCTATACCCTTTCAAAAAACGGACGTCTTGCCGCCTTCATTCAGGCCGAAGATGAGGAGGACCCCTACCGGGTTCAGACATTTGATACCTCATCCCGGGAAAAAACAACACTTTTCACAGGCCATGGCTCCATCAAACAACTTAGCCTGAACGACGAGGGCAGCCAGCTGGCTTTCCTATACGCTGATGACGGCAAGGCCAACGATGGTGAGAATGATCACGGAGAGGATGAAGATGGCAAGGACGACATCGCCACATATTCCCTTTATTACTGGGATAGCGATGAAGCTGAAGCGGTGTTGCTGGTTACGGCTGACAGTCCGGGTGTACCCGAAGGATGGAGCCCCAGTCCACATGCTGCACCAGGGTTTACCGATGCCGGTACAAGCTTTTTCTTTGGCACTGCGCCCACCCCGGAACCTGCAAGGGAAGACACCCTGCTCCGGGAAGAAAAGCATGAACTGGATGTCTGGCATTACGAGGATCCGCTGATACAACCCATGCAGCTGGTCCAAAAGGAAGCTGAAGAAAGGCGGACCTATGCGGCGATCTATCACCTGGATGAAGGACGCATGGTGCAGCTTGCCGATGAAGAGATGCCCGACATCACGGCGAACCAATACGGCAACGGACAATACGAAATGGGCGAATCCAAACTGCCCTACCTTATACCCAACTCCTTTGAATCCGGCGATTACCGTGATGTATACCTTGTGGATGTTGCCACGGGGGAACGGGAGCTGCTGCTCGAAAAACACCGCGGCTCAGTGCACCTTTCCACCACGGGAGACCCAAGGCTTTCCCCCGATGGGAACTACCTGCTCTATTATGATCAGTCCGGGAAGAACTGGTTCACCATCAACCTGGAAACCCGCACACATACGAACATCACCGCAGACATCGACGCTCCACTCTACGATGAGCTGCACGACACACCCAGCCATCCCGACCCGCACGGCATCGCCGGATGGATTGAAGGCGACCGCTATGTACTGATATATGATCGCTTCGACATCTGGCGTGTGGACCCGGCAGGCGAAGAAGAACCGGAAATGCTTACAAATGGCTACGGGAGGGAAAACAACATCCGTTTGCGCTATGTAAGCCTCGACCCGGACCAGACCTCTGTCGGAAGACGCGAACGCATCCTATTGTCCGCATTTCACATCCATAACAAACAAAGTGGCTTTTATCACGTGCGGGCCAATCAGACACGCAATCCGGAAATGATGGTGATGGATGACGTCCGTTTCTTCCCTCCAAGAAAAGCCACGGATGCAGAAAAGTTGCTATGGCAGAAAAGCACATTTAAAAAATTCCCGGACCTCTGGGTGAGTGACCTGTATTTTAATAACCCATTGCGCATTTCGGATGCCAACCCCCAACAGGACGAATACCGATGGGGAGAGGTTAAGCTGGTCGACTGGGTATCCTTTGCCAATGATACCCTGCAGGGCTTGCTTTATATGCCGGAAGACATGGACCCAGACAAGGAATACCCGATGATCGTATACTTTTATGAGCGCACCTCCGATGGCAAGCACATGCACCAAATTCCTTCACCAAGCCGCTCCACTGTGAACAGATCCTACCTCGTGAGCAACGGATACATTCTTTTTGTCCCCGACATTCGCTACCGCATCGGATATCCCGGCCAAAGCGCCTACGAAGCCATTGTAAGCGGCACCAAGGCCATGCTGAACCAATATGATTTCATCGACAGGGAAAACATTGGCATCCAAGGACAAAGCTGGGCTGGGTACCAGATTGCATGGCTGATCACCCGGACAGACATCTTCAGGGCGGCCATGGCAGGTGCCCCGGTAAGCAACATGATCAGCGCTTACGGTGGAATTCGCTGGGTTACCGGAATGAGCCGCATCTACCAGTACGAGGAAACGCAAAGCCGCATTGGGGGCACGCTATGGGACAAAACCATGCGCTATGTAGAGAACTCCCCGGTATTCTTTGCCGACCGGGTCAACACCCCCCTGCTGATGATGCACAATGATGCCGACGGTGCCGTGCCGTGGTACCAGGGCATTGAATATTTCATGGCCCTGCGCCGCCTCGGTCAGCCCGTATGGATGCTCAACTACAACGACGAGGCGCACAACCTCAGGAGATGGCCCAACAGGATGGACCTCAGCATCCGGATGTACCAGTTCTTCGATCACTACCTCAAGGGAGAACCCACCCCGGTGTGGATGGAAGAAGGCATCCCCGCCATAAGGAAAGGCATCGATGACGGTTACGAACTGACCAATTAACCATTTGCATCAACAGCCAAAAGCCAAAAGCCGTCTTTCTACTCCAGCTCCAGGGTGCCGCCAGGTAAACCCTCGTCATACCACTTGATCTCGAGCTCAAGCTCGTGCTGAGTGCCTTTGGATTTCTTCGCCTTGTCGCTGACCTTTACCTCCAGAACCAGCTGTTCCGGCATCTCAAGATCTACACTGTCCTGACCGGCCTTCAGGGTAAGCTTGCCACCAGCAATTTTATCTGCGATGTGCTTCAGTGTTTCGGCAATTTCCTGCCTTCCTTTGGCTTCCTTGGTGCTGAGCAGTACTGTTTTTTCTGCCATGATTTTATTTTTTGAGGTTATTAACCTGTATGATTGATTAAAACTAACTCAATTCAATGATTTATTAATTGTTTGTTGGCAATCGTCTAGCCCCACCAATATAATCAAAATATTTCACACATAAGCCGCATACCCCGACTTTTCGACCTTTTGACCTTTTGACTTTTCGACATTTTGTCCTTTTGTCTTTTCGTCTGTTTGTCCTTCCGTCTTTTCGTCCTTTCCTCCTTTTGTCCCTCGCTTTTTGTAACTTTGCCCCCTGTAAAAAAAAACACCGACCATTATGCTCAGAACACACCATTGCGGCGAACTCCGCATCGAAGACGAAGGAAAAGAGGTTGTATTATGCGGCTGGATACAGCGATCCAGGGATCTCGGGGGGATGACCTTCATTGACCTGCGCGATCGATACGGCATCACCCAGCTGGCTTTCAACATGGAAACCGATGCGGACCTTTGTGCACAGGCACGCGAGCTGGGGCGCGAATACGTGCTCCAGGTCAAAGGCAAGGTGACCGAGCGCAGCAGCAAAAACGCGAAGATGCCCACGGGCGACATCGAGATCGTTGTCACGCAGATCGAAGTGCTCAACGAAGCCAACACGCCGCCTTTTACCATCGAAGATGAGACCGACGGGGGCGATGAGCTCCGCATGAAGTATCGTTACCTGGACATCCGCCGGGAAGTGGTCCGGCGGAGCCTGGAGCTGCGCCACCAGATGGCCCTGGAAACCAGGAAGTACCTTCACGACAAGCGTTTCCTGGAAGTGGAAACTCCGGTGCTGATCAAATCGACACCCGAAGGAGCCCGCGACTTTGTGGTGCCCTCACGCATGCACCCCGGTGAATTTTATGCCCTGCCACAGTCGCCGCAGACCTTCAAGCAGCTGCTGATGGTAGGTGGCCTCGATCGCTATTTTCAGATCGTAAAATGCTTCCGCGACGAGGACCTCCGCGCCGACCGCCAGCCCGAATTTACGCAGATCGACTGCGAAATGTCGTTCGTGACCCGCGATGACGTGCTGGAGACATTCGAAGGGCTGGCAAAACATCTCTTCAAGGCCGTCAAGGGGGTGGAAAACATTCATTTTGATCGAATGAGCTATGCGGACGCCATGAAATATTACGGTACAGACAAGCCCGACACCCGTTTTGGCATGCGCTTCACAGAGCTCAACGACCTGGCGCAGCAAAAGGGCTTCAAGGTTTTTGACAATGCGGAACTCGTGGCGGGCATCTGTGCGCAAGGCTGCGGAACATACAGTCGCAAGCAGCTGGATGCCCTTACAGACTGGGTTCAGCGACCCCAGATCGGCGCCAAAGGCCTCGTGTATGTAAAATATAATGAAGACGGTAGCTTGAAATCCTCCGTAGACAAGTTTTTCGACCAGGATCAGTTAAAAGGCTGGGCTGATGCAATGGAGGCCATGCCCGGGGACCTGTTGCTCATCCTGGCCGGTGAAACGCATGCCACCCGCAAGGCCCTTGGCGAGCTGCGCCTGGAGATGGGCAACCGCCTGGAGCTGCGTGACCCCAACACCTTCTCCTGCCTGTGGGTAACCGACTTCCCCCTGCTGGAGTGGGATGAAGACACCCAGCGCTTTTATGCCATGCACCATCCCTTCACCGCACCCATCAAGGAAGATATTTCGTTGCTGGAGAATGAGCCCGGCAAGGTGCGCGCCAATGCTTACGACATGGTCATCAACGGCGTGGAGATCGGCGGTGGATCCATCCGGATCTACGACAGGCCACTCCAGGAGAAAATGTTTGATGCGCTTGGGTTTACCCCGGAAGAAGCAAAAAAACAATTTGGCTTCCTGATGGACGCCTTCCAATACGGTGCGCCACCCCATGGTGGTGTGGCCTTCGGCTTCGACCGCTGGTGCGCCCTCTTTGGCGGCTCAGAAACCATTCGCGATTACATCGCATTCCCAAAAAACAATGCAGGACGCGACGTAATGATCGACAGCCCCTCTGGCATTGATGAAGACCAGCTGAAGGAATTGCATCTACGGGTATTAAAGCCTTAAACCGTATCATAGACCCTGACCGGGTTATTGGCTTCTCGTGTTTTGAAGAAGAAGTAAGTATGAAGTAAGCAGCAAGTAGAAAGTTTGAGTTTGTCCGAAGTTACCCGGAGCATTTGTGTGCATCTGTAAAAACCATTTGTGTTAATTTGTGGATAACCTCATACACAATGCAAACCCGGACCTTTCGACTTTTCGACTTTTCGACTTTTTGTCCTTTTGTCATTTCGTCCTTTTAAGAATAAACAACCATGTTTTCGGTCAATAACCTGTCTGTCCAGTTCACCGGCGAGGTGCTTTTTGATGATGTCACCTTCATCATCAACAGGCGCGACCGCATTGGCCTGGTGGGCAAAAACGGGGCAGGAAAGACCACGCTGATGCGCATCATAACCGGGGACTTCACCCCCGAGACCGGCACAGTATCGAAGCCGGCAGGCAGCAAGGTCGGTTACCTGCCCCAGGAAATCCATTTCCAATCAAAAACCACTGTGCTGGCCGAAGCCATGCAGGCCTTTACTGAGGCGCAAGCCCTGGAAAAGGAGATCAGCCAGCTGACCGACGACATCACCAACCGCACCGATTACGAAAGTGAAGACTATCAGCGATGCACACAACGGTTGGCAGAGGCCAGTGAGCGTTACGAGCTCCTGGGGGGTGCCACCCAGGAAGCAAGTGCAGAAAAGGTCCTTCTGGGACTTGGATTTGACCGCAGGGATCTGGATCGTCCGCTGGCCGAGTTCAGCGGCGGCTGGCAGATGCGTGTGGAGCTGGCCAAGCTGCTGTTACAACTCCCCGAACTGCTGCTGCTCGACGAGCCGACGAACCACCTGGACATTGAATCGATTCAATGGCTGGAAGGTTTCCTGGGGAGCTATCCCGGAGCAGTGATGCTGGTATCGCACGACAGGGCTTTCCTCGACAACATCACAAACCGCACCATAGAGATCAGCCTGGGAAAGATCTATGACTATAAGGCTTGCTACTCCGACTATGAAATGCTGCGCCAGGAAAGGATGGAAAGGGAGATGGCTGCCTTTACCAACCAGCAGCGGGAGATCGCCCAGATCGAGCGATTCATTACACGGTTCCGCGCCAAGGCCACCAAGGCCAAGCAAGTGCAGTCGAAGGTAAAGATGCTCGAAAAGATGGAGAAGGTAGAAGTGGAAGAAATGGACAAAAGCGCCATCCACTTTCGTTTCCCGGAAGCTCCCCCCTCCGGCAAGGTGAGCCTCGAGGCAAGCCACGTCGGCAAAAGCTATGGCAACCACGAGGTGCTGCGCGACCTCAACTTTTTGCTTGCCCGGGGCGAACGCGTGGCATTTGTTGGGCGCAATGGGGAGGGCAAAACCACGCTTGCACGAATCATTACGGGAGAGCTGGAACACACGGGAAGCATCAGGCTTGGACACCAGGTGAAGATCGGCTACTTTGCCCAAAACCAGTCGGAATACCTGGATCCGGAAAAAACCGTGTTTGAGACCCTCGATGAGGCGGCTACCGGTGATGCCCGCAAGCAAGTGCGCAACATCCTTGGCGGATTCCTTTTCAGTGGTGATGACATTGACAAGAAGGTGAAGGTACTCTCCGGGGGAGAAAAAACGCGGCTGGCCATTGCCAGGATGCTGCTGGACCCCGTCAATCTGCTGGTAATGGACGAGCCCACCAACCACCTGGACATGCGGTCCAAAGACATCTTAAAAAATGCCCTTTTGCAGTTCGGTGGCACCATCATCGTGGTGTCCCATGACAGGGACTTCCTGCAGGGGCTTACGGAGAAGGTCTTTGAATTCAGGAACAGGCGCATCCGTGAGTTTATCGGCGACATCTACGATTTCATCTCCAGCCGGCGCATCGAATCCCTGGCTGAACTGGAGGCTGCAAAGAAGCAGCAGCAAATACGCAGTGCAGCCGGGTCGTCTGCCAACAAGATATCCTATGAAGAAAAGAAAGCCAGGGAGCGCGACATCAGAAAACTTGAAAAGCTTGTTTCACGGGCCGAAGAAGCCATAGAAAAGCTGGAAGCGCGCGCATTACAGTTGGAGGCCATTATAGCTGCCCCCGCCATGGACCAGGATAAGGTACAAAGTGGCGAGGTGTTTCAGGAATATGATGAGGTCAAAAAACAGCTTCAACAATTGGAATCGGAGTGGGAAGATGCACAAACAAAGCTCGAAGTGCTGACCGGCGATCCACAATAGTTTTGGCTTTCAACGCAAGCTTTCCCTCCTATTGGTTCCCGGCAGCAAGAATATCCTGATAAGTATGCTGATCTGCCAGCACCTGGAGCGCCTCATTGATATCCGGGTCTGCATCCAGGGACACAATCACGCGCCCTTCCTGGTAATGATACCTGGACACAATCTCTTCGAGCAACAGCTGCTTCACCTCCTCACGATAGGTTTCAGGGTCTTTGGCCTTTTCTTCTTCGATCAGTGCTTTCAGGCGGGTGATTTCCGGTTCCAGGGCTTCGTAATAGCTCTCTTTTTCGGCAACTTGCTGCAACTCCGTTAGCACACGTTCACTCCTTGTGCGGTAAGAAAAATCCTGGTCCGCGATGAAGGCCAAAAACGCCTGGTATTTCTCCTCAGACACTTCAAATTCACCAGGCTCAGCAATGGTCTCATGCTGGCGTTGAAAATGCGTGGCGAAGTCAAAGATCATGTGCTGTCTTACAAGTCCACGGATAAATGTACCCGGGTCAGGCCTTTCGACGCTGATGTCCGGTTCAATGCCGCCACCCTCATATACTTTTCTGCCGCCCCGGGTCTCATGAGGAGTCTTGAGGGAATCCGGGATCTCAGAAACGCTTCCATCTTCGCGCATTTCAGCATAATTGATCGCCTGGATGCTTCTTCCGCTTGGAATAAAATATTCTGCAACCGTCACTTTGAGCTGGGTGTTGTAGCTGAGGGGCACCACATTTTGCACCAGCCCTTTACCAAAGCTGCGCTGGCCGATCACCACGCCCCGGTCCAGGTCCTGGATGGCACCAGCGACGATCTCAGAGGCTGATGCACTTTGCCTGTTAATGAGTACTGCTAGTGGCATATCACTGTCGAGCGGCTCATTCCTGGTTTTATGCACCGAGGTTCTGTCGGGCAGGCGTCCCTGGGTGTTGACGATAAGCTCGTCTTGCTCCACGAAAAGGTTGGCGATATGGACTGCCTCATGCAGCAGGCCACCGCCGTTGTCGCGAAGATCGAGGACCATGGCTTCAGCACCTTGTTCCACAAGGTCTTCAAAGGCACTTTTTACCTGGCTGCCGGCGTTCCTGGTGAAACCGGTGAGTTTAATATAGCCGGTGACATCATCCAGCATGCCATAGTAGGGAATGTTATCGACACGGACCACTTCGCGCTCCAGGCTCTTTTCAAGCTGCTGGCCATCGCGTTCGATGATCAGGTCGACCATGGATCCGGGTTGGCCCTGCAATAGCGTGCGCACCTGGTCTGATGCAAGCCCCGTGGTGCTTTGGCCGTTGATTTCCGTGATCATGTCGCCGGGGAGCAACCCAGCTTTATATGCCGGAAAGCCTTTATGGGGCTCCACCACCATCACATGATCGCCTCTCGATTGGATGGTGGCCCCAATGCCGCCGTACTGACCAGTGGTCATAAACCGCACGTCTTCGATCTCCGATTCAGGAATAAAGGTGGTGTAAGGATCCAGTTGGTCAAGCATGCCGTCGATGCCCGACTTCATGACCTCCGATACATTCACATCATCCACATAGTTTACGATCAGCTCTTTGAACAACGTGCTGAAAATCTCCATGTTTTTGCTGATCTCGAAGTTCTGGCTGCCTGCATCGGGCCGTGCGGCGCCGGTGAGCAGGATCATGGCCAGCATCATCATTGCAATCCATGATGCCGGTTTTGCGTGTTGGCTTATTTTTTTGTTGATGCGCATATTACTCATTGTTATGGGGTTAAAAGGGTTTGAGGTTAGAAGTTATCCGCAAATTAACACAAATGGCTTTCACAGATGCACTCAAATGCCACGGGTAACTTCTAACGACTCGGGTACTGACAGACCCAAGTGCTGCGGCTACACGATTTCCACAGCCTTCCAAAACCCTACTACTTCTTTTTACTTCCTACTTCTTACTCCTTACTTCTTACCTCCTCACCACCTCAAGGCACCGGGTCATGCCCGCTCCCGCCCCATGGGTGGCATGAAGCGAAACGCTTCAGCGTGAGCCAGCCGCCCCGTATGGGTCCGTGCTTTTTTATCGCTTCGACGCCATATTGCGAACAGGTGGGTGTATAGCGGCAGGATGGCGGCAAAAACGGTGATATGGCTCCCTGATAAAAGCGGATCAACATGATGAAAAACCAACCCAAGGCTTTACCCAGGTAAATCCACAAACACTTCATTTCACAGTTATTTGCCGAACATCGCCCAAATGATCAAGGCCTTCTTTTTCAATTCGTTCAGCCAGCATGGCAAGGATTTCCTGTACGGCACCCACCGTATGCGCATATGTCGGCATCTCTTTACCGACATATATCATGCCAAGCAGACAACAGGCCTGTTTTTTATCTAAAAACGAGTAAAAGCTGCTTTTGTTTTTTCGATAAGCCTCTTTTATAACCCGCTTGACCCTGTTCCTGGTTACCGCCTTCGCCTTTTTTCTTCGGGATACGCTCACAAGAAATTTCGCAGGATAGCTGAAACGGGCACTTTCGTGCACAGACTTGTCCGAAAAGAGCTGTGTGCATTCTTCACGCGGGAAGCAAAACCAATGCACCCTGAAGGGGTAATGAAATAGATGCCTGCCCTGTGTAAAAAGGACCTGCCGGAGGCGATAATTGCCAAGCCGCTCATTCTTTTTAAATGTATGCATATGCACCGGGGTGTCAGCCTCAAACGGGTCAGGAAGCCGCTTTATTTACCCTCGTTTTCAAAAAACTCCTGCATGGCCATGACCATTGAGGGTGCATTGGGTGTGGGCGCTTTAATCCGGACCTTAAAGCCTTCTTTTTCTGCAGCCTTCAGCGTTGCCTTCCCGAAAGTAGCAAACACAGTATTGCCTTGTGTATAATCCGGAAAGTTTTGACATAAGGACTGGATGCCAAAAGGGCTGAAGAACACCAGCATGTCATAGTTTTGTATATCAAGGTCAGTAAGATCTTCGGGCACGGAACGATATATCGGTGCAGCAGTAAACTTGATCTTTTGCTGCTTCAGCATCTGGGGAATTTCCCTTTTGTGGTTTTCTGCACAAGGGAAGAGAAACTTCTCGTTTTTATGCTTTTTGATGACATCCATAAGGTCAGCGAAGTGGTGCTTCCCAAAGAAAATCTTGCGTTTTCTGAACTGGACGTATTTTTGCAGGTACAGGGCGATGGCTTCGGAAGTGCAGAAATATTTCATCTGTTCTGAGATCTCCACGCGAAGCTCCTCGCAAAGGCTAAAAAAGTGATCAATGGCGTTCTTTGAAGTAAAAATGATCGCCGTATATTCCGGAATCTGAATGCGATGCTTTCTGAACTCCCTGGCGCCGATGCTTTCAATCTTTATGAATTTTCTGAAGCAGATATTCAGGTTATATTGTTTGATAATATCGGCATAGGGTGATTTGTCATTTTCCGGGGGAGGTTGTGATATTAAGATATGCTTAACTTTCAAGGGCCCTTCTCCTCTCATTTTGGTTTGTTAAAATAACAGCACAGATGCTGCCTTCCCTAGCATTAGCAAAGGTGCCAATTCGACGCCACAAAGGTACAAAAATAAGTAATACACGGAAAAATCCCTGTGTAAGCGACCCAGGATGACACCCCGGATCACCCTAAGGAGATTGAATGCCGCAATCAGCATCCATGCAGCGATCAGGACATATACAAGGGGATTTAAGGCCTGGTAAAGCAACAGTGGCAAAAGCAAGATACCGACGACATGGTTGAAAACAAAGATGTTGTTATAATAGGCCCTTGCTGCCATCCTGGCATCAAAAAGCCACCCAATGTAGCTGATAAGCAAGTGCTTCAACACATAAAAGAGTGCTGCTGCAAGAAAAATCCCTGCATGGGTCAATACCGGATGTTGTTGCATCCAGGGTGGCATGATCTCTAAAGACAGCAAGGTTTGCATGATCAACAGGGAGAGGCATAGCAGGTAGTTCAGCTTGAGCAGGTAGCTTGCCCTTTCGCTGAGGATACTGTATTTCTTATCTGTCCTGATAAAAAAGCGCAGGTTAAAAACTGAATGGATCAGCATGCGTACCTCCGCTGGATAGAATAGCTTACCCAAGGCGAGCAGCATAAAGCAGATCAGCACTGGATAAATCATCCATTCGTTTCCGGCCCTTTTGCTGCGAGGTATTGCCACCAGGCTATTCCCCGGCATAAGGTGATGCAAGCTGTCGTAATACACCACAGACGATTGCACAGGGCCCACGGGGGCATCCTCTTGTGGTAACTGCGGCATTGTGGCAGGTGTTTCCGCCGCATCCACTGCCGTTTCAGCTGACCGTTGATCAGTTGTTGCAGTTTCATCCGGCATGTTATCCGCCTCCCAGGCAACAGCCGTACCATAACTGCTGGTCAGCAGCGTAACAGCTATACACAGCATCATAAACAAGCGGGAGTGGACATTGACCGGCAGCGTCATGTACTTTTTTTGCAAAGATAAAGATTTGCAAGTACTCCATGCATAACAGGGCGCCCATTGCACCTTTGAGTGGCATCACCCCCACTGTCCGTTGGCCGTGCCCCGGGAACACCTCTGCGCAGATGGCGTTTTTTCAACATAAAAGCTGCCAAATATCTGCACCTTCTCTATTTCTCTATCCGGATGGCAAAAAAATACTGAAATCCTTTGGGTGCAATTCAAATTAATTCTAATTTTGTTGCGCTTTGAATTTCAATCATATCCAACCGCATAAATCCTGTTTTTACATGTCATTACTCGATTCCATCAAGAAGAAAGCCATTGCACAAGACAAAACCATCGTATTGCCAGAGGCGCTCGAGGAGCGCACGTTAAAAGCCGCAGACATCATCCTCAAGGAAGGGATTGCCCGCATCGTCCTGTTGGGCAGCAAAGCCGCTGTCAAAGATTTGGCCGGGAAACATGGCCTGGAACACATAGACAAGGCCAGGATCATCGACCCTGTTGACTTCGAAGAAAAAGATGCCTACGCCGATATGCTTTACGGCTTGCGCAAGCATAAAGGTTTGACAAAAGATGATGCGCGCAAACTTGTGGAAGACCCGCTATATCTCGCCACCCTGCTGATCAAGAACGGTGCTGCCGACGGTGAGGTGGCCGGTGCCATGAATGCCACCGGTGACGTGTTGCGCCCGGCTTTTCAGGTCGTCAAAACATTGCCTGGCATCAGTGTGGTGTCGGGTGCCTTTATCATGATCATGAAAGAAAAGCACTGGGGCGATGATGGCATTGTGGTTTTCGCCGACTGTGCCGTACATCCGGATCCGGATGCCAATGAGCTGGCAGAGATTGCGGTGATGACCGCCAAAACCACCAGGGCCATCGTTGGGGTTGAGCCCAGGGTGGCAATGCTCAGCTTTTCTACGAGGGGAAGTGCCAAACATCCCATGGTCGACAAGGTGGCGGAGGCTACAAAGATCGCCCGTGAGAAAGAGCCTGGCATGCTTATCGACGGAGAGATGCAGGCAGATACTGCGCTTGTTGAAGCCATTGGCAAAAAGAAAGCCCCTGACAGCGACATCGCAGGAAAAGCGAATGTCCTGGTGTTTCCCAGCCTTGAATCCGGCAACATTGGCTATAAGCTGGTGCAAAGACTGGCTGGTGCCGAGGCCGTCGGACCCGTACTACAGGGAATGGCCGCCCCCATCAACGACCTCTCAAGGGGTTGTTCCGTAGATGACATCGTGAACCTGGTAGCGATCACCGTAAACCAGGCAGCAGGCAAATAGTCTTTGATGACGGACCAGCAGACATATCGTGATTCACCCAACTCCCAAATATAGTATCAACATTTAATCAAACGCATCAAAAAAAATGAAAATTCTAGTTCTCAATTGCGGAAGCTCTTCCATCAAGTACCAATTGATTGACATGGCCAACAACGCTGAACTCCTGGCCAAGGGCCTGCTCGAAAGGGTAGGGCTTAAAGATAGCGAGTTCAAGCATCAGCCCAAGGGCAAGGAACCTTATATGCTCATCAAGGATGTCAAGAATCATGAGATTGGCATCAATCTGATCTTGAAAACACTGCTGGATAAAAACCATGGCGTAATAGATAGTTTGGATGATATCATTGCCGTGGGGCACCGCGTGGCACATGGCGGTGAAAATTTCAGTGCCAGCGCACTGATCACCGATGAAGTGAAGAAAAACATTGAGGACGTGATCGACCTTGCCCCCCTGCATAACCCGGCCAACCTGAAAGGAATCGTATCCATGGAAAAACTGGTGCCCACTGTTCCCCAGGTGGCCGTATTTGATACGGCTTTCCATCAAACCATTCCCCCACACGCCTATATGTACGGTCTTCCCTACGAAATGTATGAAAAAGACAAGGTGAGGCGCTACGGCTTTCATGGCACAAGCCACAAATATGTGTTTGAGCAGGCATGCGATGCCTTGTTTATGCGCAAGGATCATGTCAAAGCCATCACCTGCCACCTGGGGAATGGTGCTTCCATCGCAGCCATCAAAAATGGCAAGTCGGTTGACACCTCCATGGGGCTCACCCCTGTGGAAGGCCTGCTGATGGGAACGCGTACCGGTGACCTGGACCTGGGTGCCTTGCTGTACATCATGAACAAGAAAGGCCTTAGTGTCGAGGAAGCAAACAGCCTGATCAACAAGAAAAGCGGTGTGCTGGGTATCAGCGGCCTGTCATATGACATGCGTGAAGTCGAAAATGCAGCATGGAAAGAAGGGCATCAAAGAGCCCAGCTGGCACTGGACATGTATTTTTACCGGATCACCAAGTATATCGGCTCCTATGCAGCAGCCATGGGCGGTGTTGACCTGATCGTGTTTACCGGGGGCGTGGGCGAAAACGGCCCTGAAACCCGGGAAGAGATATGCAAGAACCTTGAATTCCTTGGTGTCAACTTCGATGTGGAAAGAAATACCGGTCTGCGCGGCAAACTGGAAATGATCACCAAACATGACTCCAGGGTCAAGGTGATGGTTGTGCCGACAAATGAAGAATTGGTCATCGCACATGACACCCTGAAGGTAGTTACCCAGCACGACAACAACAATGAAGACATATAAGGCAGCTGATGTTTTCAGTGATGCTGCCAGAATGCAATCACCGCATTGTGCAAACCTTTTCGGGCAATAAACCCCGGATGCTGGACAAAAATAATCCCCGGCAAGTGCTTGCCGGGGATTATTATATGATGCCGGCCAGCTGATTATGCCCTTTGGCGCTTATCAGCTGTTTTCACAGGCTTATACCTGCGGGGACTTATACCTGCGGGTACTTTTTCAGTAACTCAAAAGGTTTCATCAACAAATCCACATACTGTGCCCGCTGATAGGCATAGGGATCACTGACATTCGCTTTGGAAAGCTTTCCGCGGAACTCGTCCAGTGAGGCATAGCCTTTTTCATCCATCCATTTCTCCAGATCCTTCAGCATGGTGCCCAGGTGGGGGACCTTGTGCTTGTAAATGGCACTGACCACCTGCACACAGTCGGCACCTGCCAGCAGCATCTTGACCATGTCTTCTCCTGAGAAAATGCCTGTGTTGCTGCAAATGCTTCCGGTTATTTCCTTGTGGAGCAATCCGGCGTAACGCAACGGCAAGCGGTAATCCATAGGCTGGCTCAGGTTAAAGGGGAAGTGGTGATCTTCCTTCGCCATGTCGATGTCGGGCTGGAACAGGCGGTTAAACAACACGAATCCGTCCACCCCTGCCTCATCCATGCGCCTGATCAATTGCAGAAGGTTGGTGTAAAAAGGACTCAACTTGACACTGACAGGGATGTTTACTTTTGCCTTCACCTCCTTCACAATCTGCACCTGCTCGTCTTCCAGGTTGATGGATGTCGTGTCATAACTGCCGGGGCTGGCATAAAAGTTAAGTTCGAGTGCATCCACCCCGGTTTTTGCCATCTCTTCAGCATATGCAGCCCAAGTGTCGGAATTCACGCAGTTAAGGCTGCCAATCACAGGAATGCCCAAAGCTTCCTTCAGCTTCCTGAGTTTTTCCATGTGCTCTTCCGGTCCGGCATGTTTCACTGTCGGAAAAAGGCTGATCATCTCGGCGTGCCGTTCCACATATTCATTCAACTCCTCTTCCATCTGAAGGCTCTCAAGATTGATCTGCTCTTCAAACAAGGACTTGAAGACAATGGCAGATACCCCGGCATCTTCCATTTTTTTAGCCACGTCGGTGTCCATGCTCAGGTTGCAAGCACCGGTGATCAGGGGATTCTTCAGGGTCAGGCCCAGGTAGTTTGTTGATAATTTCGCCATATTTTTTATGTGTTTATAATTTAATTAAATAGGTCACATAGAAATCGCCATGACATAATCATTCTGGTGGGCGTCGATATATGTGGCATGGCTCGTTTCTTCGCCTTTGGTTTAATTTAAAGGATAAAATTATACATATATTACGTTTTTTGCAACAATTTTGTTTATCCTGCAAGCCGTTTTTTGTCTTTCATGCACTTTTTATTATCTTTATGGATGAGATTACTGCACGAATCATCATGCAGGATAAACCAACACATTGTACCCTTGGGGTAAGAAACTCATTAAAAGGGTAAAGATATGCATAAACAAAACAGAAGGCGTTTTTTACGCAACATGGCTGCCCTTCCTGCGGCCTGGATGGCCAATAAAGTGCTCATTACTGGCGTTTTTCCATCCAGCCTTGAAGGGGCAAACCACCATCGATCAGCAATGAAAAAATCAAGCTACAGGCCAGGTTATATTGACATGCATGAAAGCGGTGAGCTGAAAGTGCGGAGCGAGATCCTCTTTGAAAAGATGCGCCGCTGCACATTATGTCCGCGGGATTGTGAAACAGACAGGCTGAGCGGACAACGGGGCGACTGCAATGCAAATGGCGACCTGGAAGTCTCATCCATCAGTGCCCATTTCGGGGAAGAAGAAGAATTGGTTGGACGCAATGGCTCCGGAACGGTTTTCTTTACCAACTGTTCGCTGTTATGCGTCTTCTGCATTAATTACGACGTAAGCCAATTAGGACATGGCCAGAAATACAACATCCTGCAACTGGCCAACATGATGCTTGCATTGCAAAAAAATGGTTGCCACAACATCAACGTGGTTACACCCACGCATTACATTCCACATATCCTGATGGCGCTGGACCGTGCCGTACCCGACGGCCTGCACATACCACTGGTTTACAATACCAGTGGATGGGAAAAGATAGATATTCTGGCCTTGCTCGACGGCATCGTGGATGTGTACCTGAGCGATTTCAAGTACGCTGATGCAGAAGCGGCTGACACCTATTCTCCCGGTGCCAAAAGCTACCCGGAGCTCACCCAAAAAGCCCTCCTGGAAATGCACCGGCAGGTGGGTACGGCCAAGCCGGACCCGGATACCGGACTTATCAACAAGGGTTTGATGATCAGGCACCTTGTCATGCCCGAAAATGTGATCAGAAGCGACAAGGTGATCAAATGGGTGGCCAGCAATCTGCCCAAGGACACCTATATCAACATCATGTCGCAATACACGCCCATGTTCAAGGCACATGACTATCCGGAGATATCGCGCAGAATCACCCGGTCCGAATACAACGAGGTCGTCCGTATTGCCAGGGAAGAGGGCCTTACCAACCTCAGACAACAGATGCGGTAAGCCACACTTGTATTACACAAGGCATATAAAAAGGCACAAGGAGGTAGTTCAACCCGAACACCTCCTTGTGCTTTCTTACAACAAAAACAACATCAACCGATAAAAAAACAGCGAAACCTATGGATCCCAGGATTGGCTGTAACAATGTTGCAATATACTAAAAAAATCGCTTTAAAGCAAAAAAATATTTTTTTACCAGCGTGCCTGACGATGAAATGGAGAAGGGTGGTGAAAGCCACCAAAGTGCGATTGCTGAAAGTGCATGGGGGCATAAGGGTTATGACCGGTAGACACATTGACCTCTGCACCAAAGCGAAGGTTTTCGGTAACCTGATAGTCGAATCCCAGCATCATGCCTTTAGGGTTTTGACTGACAGCATGGGGGTTCATCACAGGCATATCCTGCATGTCGAGGTTGTTGCGCTCAACCCAGGTGGCACCGTGAATGCGGAGCCTTGGATTGATTTGATAGGCACCAAGGGCATAGACTGTAGAAGAAAACAAGTGGCTGTCGGTTTGCATTAAAACTGCCTCTGATCCACTGGCTGCCCCTGCAGGCGCCAACCCCACAGGCATGCCACTGATACGGCTGCTGGAAAAAATGGTGCCAATTTCCAGATGAAAGTCCTTGCCGAAATCCAGATTTAACCTGGGTGCGATGCGTTGGGTAAACATCCCTCCAGCACCCGAAAACGATGAGAAACTGGTGCCGGCAGTAAAAGACAAGTCATATGCCAGGCGGGATGCTTCTTCCTTTTCGAAAAGGTCTGAACGGGAAGCATCCTGCGCCACGACCGTCATACTGCCAAAGAGAAAGGCAATCAGCAGGCAAATCATATTGGCTTCTTGTATTTTCATAGTCTTTGTAATATTCATACAAATATACTAACTTTCCGAAATATTATCAAGTCCGGATTTTTAGACAATTAGACATTTTAACTAAAATTTGCACGCATGGCAAAAAAATACAAATACGGTCTGGTGCTTAGCGGTGGCGGCACCCGCGGATTTGCACACCTGGGAGCCATTAAGGCTTTGGAAGAAAACAGAATCAAACCGGAAATTGTGTCCGGTGTCAGTGCAGGCAGCATCATCGGGGCTTTTTATGCAGACGGCCAGGAGCCAGAAAAAATCATGGACACCCTGATCAGCAAAAAGCTGCTGGCTTTTGTTAACATCATATTTCCCAAAAAAGGCCTGCTCAAAATGACCGGCTTTGAACGCACGATGAGGGGCTCCCTGAGGGCCAAACGCTTTGAAGATCTTCAAATACCGCTCTTTGTGCATGCGGTCAACATCAATACCGTAGAATACACCCGCTTTGAGAAAGGCGACCTTGTGCAGGCGATCAAGGCCTCCTCATCCATCCCGGTGGTCTTCCCACCGGTTGAAATTGACGGACATCAATATCTCGACGGTGGCATCGTGAACAACTTCCCCATAGAACCCCTTACGGACATCTGCGAGAAGGTCATTGGCATCAACGTCAACCCGGTTGGTGAAGCTTACCACATCAACAAGCTGAGCACCATAGCCATCCGCTCCTTCCACCTGTCCATGCGGAACCATGCTGAAATCCGGAAAGACCAATGCCACATCTACATTGAGCCCGAGGAAGTACAGAAATACGGCATCCTCGATCTAAAAAGCGCCGAAGCGGTGTTTGAGGCTGGCTACAAGCACACGATCGAAGTGTTGAAGCCGTAGCTCCGCAGTTGCAGCCTGCCCGGGTGACTTCAAAATGGCCATGTTTTTTTACCTTTGCCCTTTTGTCTTTTTGAACTTTTGTCTTTTTGAACTTGAAATCATTAGTGTTGCGTTGTTTTTTTGAAAATTGTTATAAAAAACGATATATCAGTTGATTACAAGCGTTCTTTGATTTTTTGATTTGAAATCGCCGATCTTTGTGGATTTAATCCATACAGG
>PUOJ01000143.1 GCA_003552075.1 Bacteroidales bacterium | reverse complement strand
GTGGCATGGGGGTAGGTATACAGGATTAGGGTTAGGGTAAGGGTTAGTTAGCCTAGCAACCAGCAGCCAGCAGCCAGCAGCCAGCCAATGCTGCTGCCCTGGAGCCCGACCTGACAAGCGGCCTGCCCTCTTCATCCACCTGCGCGTGGCATGGGGTAAGTTTGGCATGGCTCCATCCAGGGTGGCATGGCTCCATCCAGGGTTCTGCCTGAAAGCCTTCCATGGTGTTGCCTACAACCTATCTAGAGTGCTGCCAACAACCTTTTTCATTTTACTTTTTTTTCCAGGGTGCTGCCAACAACCCATCCAGGGTGCTGCCAACAACCCATCCAGGGTATTATTTATCCAGACATCATGAGGCTCAAAGGGGGCCCTCACACAATAAGCAGCCAGGGACTGGTGGGCAAAGGCTACCCAAGCCTCAGGTTTCAATGGAGGGGAATGCACGCTAAGCTTGCTCCCTGCGCCCACCTTGTGCAGCTGCAGCCGCTGCTAACACCCCAAACCCAGCCCTAAGCTTAACCCTTAAAACCTAACCCCAACCCCAACCCCAACCCTTACCCGAGGGCGTGGCACGGTGTGTTGTGCACGCAGCTCAGGCTGAAGGCAGCACTCGCGCTGAGCGCACACGCACGCATGGACCTCCAGCTGCGGGCGCGTGCATTGTGTGCACCCCGCTGGCAATAGCAGGAGTGTTGCACACAGCCTCCAAACCAATGGATCAAGGGGAAGACAAACCACCTGCACGCACGTCGGATAGCAAGACACGGGAAACAAATTCCATGACGCAAGAAGATTCTAATCCTGGAGAAAGGAGTAATAGAATAGTGTTGAGAGATATTGAGGAAGTGGATGTAAATAATTCAGGTCTCGGTGAAAGAGAAACCATCCCTGATCTTGGTGAATTCGTAAAATTGTTCAGGTTCTATTTCAATCGTCAATTCTCTTGCGCCGTTCCCAAAAATATAATTGTGAAGATAACTCCATTCAAAAGAGATAATAGCAATGATCAGGCCATTTCTATAGGAAGTGGGATTCATAGGCAATTGATGTATTCGCTACCTATGGTTAGGAAGATTGAGATCCTCGAAAAGATTGATTGAAAGTACGTAGTATGATACACTCCAAACCGAGTTGAATGTTACACAGTTTTATTACAGGCTAGATAAATTGTCTCACAATATTTTAGGATTATCGAATAAAAAAATAAATATGATATCCACTCTCATCAGCCTATTTGTCCTTGCAGTAAATATATTTGTATTGACATACCTGAGCAAGCTAGAGCAAATTGGATGTAAGTGTGCAGAAGGATACAAAAAAACATACATCAAAGTCTATGCCATCACTTCTATACTAAATGGAATCATCGTCCCCATCTTAGCTATATTGCTCTTACAAATGACAATGGGAGACCTTGCCTCTGACCCATCTATTCCCTCATTTGGAGCTCGTATTCTGTCATTTGCATTGTTCACCTGGATCGTTCTATTCTTCGTTGCAACAATCATTTACTTTACATTTGCATTCCAGTACATCGCTCGTCTAAAGAATGATGATTGTGGATGTTCTGATGGTATGATGAGAGATACATGGGAGACACTCTTGAAGATACGGACAGGACTTACAGTTGCAACACTTCTTGTCGGAGTATTTGCTGTGAGTCAAGTGGGTCTATTGACGAGTGGGATGATGGGGAAGGAGAATAAAAAGAAAAAAATGGACAAGAAGAAATCGAAAAAGAAATAATTTATTGAGAGTACAATCTTACAATTTTTGAGAGTACAATTTTAGTACCTAAGCTCCCACCTTTTTTTCTATCTTTACCATTCATGTGATAGCATATCGATCTTTACCTGATTTACATATTGGTCTCGAATCAAGTCATCGATGAGACATACAAACCATTCTTTTTGCCATTCTTCCGTGAAGCACAAGATCTCACGTTTTACTTTTCCTTTCACCATCATCCTATATAATAAGTTCTTCTCCTTGAGCTCTCTTGTAATTTTTTGTTCGACCTCCAAGTGTCTTATCGTCCCTTTCAGGATCTTGATATCGAAATACTTGAATTGTCGGTTGTGCTCTTTGATACGCCTGCAAACATCAGAGGATGTGCCGTACTTGTAAAGTAAAAGATTGGGTTGCTCACGGATGATGTCTTCTTGAGATGGATGGAGTGTTATCAATCTCGACGAATAATCATTGATGCGACCAATCTCCCCGGTATAAATTATGGGATAGAATTTAAGGATGGATGGGGCGAGGAGTGGAGGAGATAGATCGATGCTCTCGTGATATAATGAGAGTCGATTCGTCTTCAATGCATGTGTGGAAACACTCCTCTTGGGATGGTAAAGAATCGAATGTTTGATATGATTTGGGAAGGGTAAATGAAGAGTAGATAGATGGGGGAGGATGGGATGAGTCGATATTTTTGAAAGTTTTGAGAGAAGCGAGCCTGATTTTGCAAACATATTCCCGAATACAAATCTCTTTTCACTGTCACGATACTTTCCTCTCTCCACCTTTACAATACTATTTCACTTATATACGATACTATCTTACTTACATCAACTCATGCCAAAATCAAATTATAAATTTATAGTACTTAAGTAAATTTGGCGTCTTGTTTGTAAAGGATACAGAATACTCTTTGAGTGAGATGGCTGAAGAAAAAGAAAACTCTGAATCACATCCACATAACGATCATCTTCATTCATCATCTAGTTCCCATTCACCCTTATCATCTCATCCCCCCTCAATACCTATTTCTATACCCGTACCTAATAAAGGAGTTGGGAAGGACACGAAATGTAAAGCTATAAAGAGTCCTGCTAAGAACTCTCCAAAAGGCTACTCAAATACTGGTCTACATGAATGTCTTGAGCAAGGAAAAGAAATGAATAATGAATATCAACATGAAAACTCCTTGAACGTCGTAAATAGTCTCATTGATATGGTGAGTATCGGGCGCGATGAACACAAGGAAAAAACATCTAGTAACGAAGAAATAGCATTATTGACTGAACAACAACAAACACATTCTCTTCATCATCCAGAACAAGGGTCACGAGAAGAAAAAGAATTCTTGGAAAATCAGCAAGTTGATGCCCAAAATATGGTCCAATGCAAGATTCACGAAGATATAATCATGAAAATGGTGGAAACTATCATCAACAAGAGGATGGACACAATCAGGATGATGGTCGAGAGCTGTGTGAATAAAAAACTAAAGGACTATCGAAAACTAGCAAATGCCAATGTCAATGCCAATGCCAATGCCAATGTCAATGGATTTAACCCAGCTATATCTTCTTCTACATCAGGATCAAACATCGCATCATCTTCTTATCAATCATCTTCAACGAACACGAGATCGATCACTCTCTCACACTTTGGAACAGAAGATTTCCGCTACATGTATATGCCGTACCTCAGTGACCTCATCAAGAGTATGGGTGATATCAAGGCAGTATTCCAAGTTGTCTTGAAAGATCTCTATTTCAACCCGGATCATAAAGAGAACAACATCATATTTATCCCACCGAATGCATTCAAGACGATGACAGTTTTTGTGGATGGGATCTGGAAAAATTACGATCTCGATGTGTCACTTCAAAATATCATACGTAGAGTGAACGATGTCCTACAATACTATCTCCTCGGAAACCTAGAAGAAGATCGATTCAAGACAGAGATCGGAAAGAAGAAGTTTGACCAGCTCCATTCCTTTACGAACCAAATCGATAATATGGAGGAGTACCCTGAGTTCTTGACCAAGATTATGCAGATTACGGAACATACCATTATGACTCACCAACACCTCGTCCATCGTAATCTCACGGAAGGAAATGGGTAATGGGTGATGGGCAATGGGCAATGGGCAATGGGCAATGGGCAATGTGTGAAAAATAGAATGTCGATGGTTGTGAGCAATTCATGTATTGTCTTTTTCTTTTTATTTCCTCTTGTGCAAACAAAACTAATTTTTATATCATCGTATTTATAATACATCCTATATTTTACATACATACCTATGAGTTACAATTTCAATACGGCTATCATCGAATGCTCCTCATCTAATGGTGATGTGTTTCCCTCATCTCAAAAGGGTGATGTCCTATTTTATCCTCTCAACAACGACCAGAGTATCTTGATAGGATCGTCGAATGTTGATGCAGGTTTCAAGATGAAAATGAATAAGATAGGTATCAATACTGGCGAAAACGCACTCTTGTCAGATTTCCAGGTCGGGTGCAAGTCATTGTTCGAGAGAGAGATCACGGCTAGAGATGCAACAATTGTCATCCAAAAAAGGGGCGGATCGACAGCTGGTGGGGGTACAGAAGGAGGAGGGAGTGGGGGCTTGATCGAGGGAACGATTATGCAACATCCCGAACATCATGGGGCTTTCTTCAATACTGTGGCCGATGAGAAAAAACTGACAAAGATCAAAGAGAATTATTCGAGTCTCGAAGCCCTCAACAAAGTGCTGAAAATCCCTGTGCATATCCTTCAAGAGAACGAAAGTAGTCGTGAGGGGTCTCTCGGTTGCCTCGCGCAAGAGATTCTTCCCATCTTTC
>PUOJ01000188.1 GCA_003552075.1 Bacteroidales bacterium | reverse complement strand
TGCCCAGGATGCTTTCACGGCCGGCATAACGTTCTTCCATGATTCCGCGGTACTGATCGGCTCCAAGCACATCTACCGTACGAATATTGGAGGAAAGTGAAAAAGAGCCGGTATACTGCAATTGTAAGGGCATGTCACGTTTTCCTTGCTTTGTTGTGATGATAATCACACCGTTTGACGCCCTTGAACCATAAATAGCCGTTGCCGAAGCGTCTTTCAGCACGGTGAATGACTCGATGTCACTGGGGTTAATGGTAGAAAGCGGGTTCCGCAATCCGGGCACGCCTTCACTTTCAATGGGCACCCCATCGATCACGATCAACGGATCGTTGTCTGCGCGCAGTGATGATCCTCCACGGATACGGATTTGCTCGCCGCTTCCGGGAGCACCACCGGCGGAGGTGATTTGCACACCGGGCATACGGCCACGCAGGAGTTCTCCCGGCGTGGTGATGTTACCCAGGTTAAAATCACGTTCGCCTACGGTGGCAACCGAACCTGTGGCATCTTCCCTGCGTTGAATACCGTAACCGATAATCACAAACTCCTCCAGGGTCTCCACATCCGGAGCCAACTCAAAGTCAACCGTAATGGATTCGTCTTCTCCAACGGTGATGATTTGCACGGTGGGATCATAGCCAATAAAACTCGCCACGAGGGTAATCTCTTCATTGGCAGGCACCTGCAAAACGTACTGTCCGTCAATGTCCGTTACGGTACCTACGGTGGTTCCCCGAATCACTACGTTTGCACCGGGTAGTGTTTCGCCAGTCTCAGCGTCGCTGACGACCCCGGTCACTGTCCCTTGTTGCCCGAATGCCGCGATACTGAAAAAAAGCATCATCAGCAGAGGCAAAATGTTTCTGAATTGTTTTGTCATATTTCAAGCATGTTTATAGATTAGGATTGTGTTGTGCAGTAATTACGCAAAGTTATGAATTTTTCGGTACTTAACATTATTTTAACGTTGATTATCAGTTTTTTCCAAGCCTCTGCACCGCAAACGTTTGCGGTAAGGTTTGCAAAAAACGCGTTTCTTAAATTTAACAAAAAAAACATAAAATGGTTTTAACCTGTAAAAGGCAAATTTGAACCATTAACTTTTAGTATCTTTAAACCATGGCTCAGTGAAAACAGCCGTTTAGTGGTAAATTCAAAGATTTCGAATTATGACTTTAATTATAAACACATGAAACGAGCCATGCCAATATATTGACACACACCAGAATAATTATGTCATGGCGAGTTTGGCTTCGCCGAGCTCGCAAGTGCTCGGTTCATCTGACCGAAATATGAAAATTATAAACAGATGAAACCTCCATGCCAAAGAATTGACACACAGGGGTATGATTATCTAATGGAGGTTCCATGTGACCTATTTAATCAAATTATAAACACATGAAATCTACCAAAGCATCCATACGGGATATTGCGGAAGCATTGAATGTTTCCGTATCCACGGTTTCGCGGGCGCTCAAGAACCATCCTGACATCAGCGACGCCACCTGCAAAAAGGTGCAGGAATATGCCCGTAAGGTGCATTATCGGCCCAATATTCTGGCTTTGGGGCTGAAACATCAGCGGTCCATGACCATCGGAGTGATCGTGCCAGAGATTGTGCACCACTTTTTCTCATCCATCATCAGCGGGATTGAGGATCTGGCTTATGGAGAAGGCTATCGCGTAATGATGTGTCAGTCCAATGAAGATTACCTTCGCGAAGTGATCAATGTACAGGCGCTGATGGACCACCGGGTGGATGGCTTGCTGGTTTCCATCAGCAAGAGCACACTGGACCATCAACACTTTGTTGACCTGGTAAATCAGGGCATTCCTTTGGTCTTCATGGATCGCGCCAGCGATGAGCTGGATGCCGACAGGGTGCTGACCAATGACTTTGAGGGTGCCCGGATGGTTACCACCCACCTGTTGAAACGTGGCTGCCGAAAAATCCTGCACCTTGCCGGGCCACAGCATCTTTCCGTAGGCCGGGAGCGCAAGGAAGGCTACATCCAGGCGCTCAGGGAATATCTGCCGGAGCATCCTGAAGATCAAGTGATACGTTGTGACACCCCTGAAAAAGTAAAAAGCCGCCAAACAAAGATTCTTGCTGCTGCCCAAAACATTGATGGCATCTTTTGTGTTAATGATTTTACCGCTGTGGCGGTGATGAGGTTGTTGCAGGACCATGGTTATTCCATACCAGGAGACATTGCTGTGGCCGGCTTTGGGGATGATCCACTGGCATCCGTCGTGCGCCCAATGCTAACTACCGTAGAGCAACGTGGTTACGACATGGGCAAGGCTGCTGCCAGAATGCTCATCAACCGCCTTACTGATAAAGTGCCCCTGGAGGAGTATACGCCCCAGGAGAAGGTGTTTCCAGCTTTTCTGAAGGTTCGCGAATCGGGCTGAGGGAGTAGAAAGTAAGAAGTAAGAAGGAGGACATTTGGTAGACTTTGGAAACCGCGTAGCCGCGGCACTTGGGCTGCGGAGATAATCGGGTAAGGAACAAAAAACGCCTGATGGGGCGGACTTGGCCGTCCCCATGATTTTCAAGGGAGAACCGCAGGAACAGCACTTGGGCTGTCCAGCAGAACATCACGAGCCGAGCCACACCAAAAAATTGACATGCAACGGAATGATTATCACCCAAGGTTGCTCAATTCTGCGAGCCTCTGCGAAACCATCAGCGCCCCTCTGCGATAAACCAAAACCACAACGTATTGGTTTGCAATTTTTTACAAAGCTATAAACACGTGTAATTAAAAAAAAGGAAGGTAATCATGGAAAAGCGTATTTTGATTTTACTGGAAGACATGGTGGAGGATTCTGAATTTCTTTATCCATATTTGCGTTTGAAGGAAGAAGGTTTTGATGTGCGTTCTGCTGCGCCTGAAAACAAGACTTATCAAGGCAAGGGTGGAATGCGCTTTAAGCCGGATTGGGAGTTTTCGGATATTAAGATGGAAGAATTCGATGCAGTGGTGATTCCCGGTGGGTATGCGCCTGATCGCTGGCGTCGTGACAATGACATCATCGATTTCGTAAAACGGCATCACGACAATGGCAAACTGATCGCCTCCATTTGTCACGGCCCCTGGCTCCTGATATCTGCAGGACTGGTCAAAGGCAGGCGCATCACTGCCTTTCACGCCATCAAGGATGACCTGATCAACGCGGGTGCGGATTACACCGGTAGCGACATGGAAGAGGACGGACAAATCCTTACCAGCACCAACCCCAGCACCATGCTTCCGATGATGAAGCGGCTGGTTGAACGCTTGCATCAATAGCCGGTAAATTTTCATTTCAAGCAGGAAGCCCGCAATCGGCATGTAAAGATTTGCCGACTGCGGGCTTCATTATGGATGCCTGGCTTTGTAGGTTGTTTTCCAGGCAGATGGCCGTCATTCCGATACTACGACAAATCCAAACGGTTCCAGCTCAATGGCACCGTCCTCCCCTACAGCATTGTCAGAAAAAAGGATTTCATTGTATGAGGACGCATCGATACGCATTGGTTCCTCTGACAGGTTGATGAAGGTGGCCAGGGTTTGTCCTTCTGCCGACCTTTCAAATGCAAACAAGTTGTCTTCACCCGAACCCAACATGCGAAAATCTCCCCTCCTGAGGGCAATATGATCTTTACGCAATTTGATCAGGGAACGATAGAGGTTATATAATGACCCGGGATCGTCGCGCTGCATGGAAAGTGCGAAGGATTCCACCTTTCCCGTCACAAAGTAGGACATATCCCACCAGGGACCCGTGTCCTTGAAAAATGTGGCCATGCCTTCTTCATCAGGATCAGGCGTCCAGGGAAACGCTTCCCTTACCGGTAGATGGTTCACATCATAGCTCCAGTCCTGCACAAGCCCTGTAACTCCCAGCTCCTGCCCGTAATATATTGCAGGGATTCCAGGAAGCAGCATGGTAAGCGCAGCCCCACAGCGGGTTTTTGCCTCGTTTTGCCCAACGACACTGGCCCATCTGTCGATGTCGTGGTTTTCAAGGAAATGGACAAAACCCCTTCCTTCCGGTATCAGCTCTATGGTTTCATTGATGCGTCTGCCAATAATTTCCGCGTCATGGTCTTCGGCATATTCCGGCACTTCTTCCGCCAGCAGATCGGCAATGGCATACCGGATCAAAAAACCGAAGCTGGCATCGGCGCCACTTTCAGCGATCATCTCCTCTCCATATGAGGCCCAGTTCGATTGCTCGCCAACGATGAAAACATCCGGATTGATCTCTTTAAGGTGATCAAAAACGGGGCGCCAGAAGTCTGCATAAAGGTTGGTGAATATCCCTTTATAGTCCAGGTCATCCATGATGTGGTCGATGCGGAATCCATCCACCCCATCGCGCTTACTGCCGTCGCCATGCGGATCCATCCAGAAGGCATAATAGTCTTTCATGTAAGACAACACGGCAGGATGATTCATGTCGAGATGGAAGATGTGCAGCTCCTGGTCAGGCCAGGCCCGGTAGGTGTAGAATTCGGCCTTTTTTTCTCTCAAAAATTGTTGAGGATAGACGTGGTCCTCGTCATGGTAAAAGATAAAGTCGGAATAGGGTGAATCGGGGTTTTTATAGGAGTCTTCAAACCACAG
>PUOJ01000187.1 GCA_003552075.1 Bacteroidales bacterium | reverse complement strand
TGGCTAAAGAAAAAGGCTGGGAAGTGGATATGGAAGGCTTTGCACGGGGCATGGAAAAGCAAAAAAGCAGAAGCCGCGCGGCTGCAGCGGTAGAAACGCACGACTGGACGGAAGTACTTGCCGGTCACCAGGAAGACACCCGCTTTCTGGGCTATGAAAAGCTGGAGTCGGAAGCCCGGGTGGTGAAATACCGCAAGGCAGCCAACAAAGGCAAAACCTTGTATCATGTGGTGTTTGACCAGACCCCGTTTTATGCGGAATCAGGCGGCCAGGTCGGTGACCGGGGTTCCCTGACCGCACATGGCGAAAGTTTTCCCGTGATCGATACCCGCAAGGAGAATAACCTGACCATCCACGTGATGCCCAACATACCGGAGACCTGGCCTGAGAAGGTGTATCTTCGGGTGAATACTTCCAAGCGCAGGCTTACGGAGAACAATCATACGGCTACTCACCTGCTGCATTCGGCCCTCAAGGAGGTGCTTGGAAGTCACGTTCAGCAGAAGGGATCTTTGGTTGATGACCAGCGCCTGCGTTTTGACTTTTCGCATTTTGGCAAGATGACCCGGGAGGAGGTTTATGCCGTGGAGAGCCTGGTCAACGAGAAGGTCCGCGAAAACATTTCCATGGAGGAGCACCGCGACCTCAGCATGGAGGAAGCTGAGCAAATGGGTGCCGTGGCGCTCTTTGGTGAGAAGTA
The DNA here is from genome assembly GCA_003552075.1 of Bacteroidales bacterium. Taxonomy (GTDB): domain Bacteria; phylum Bacteroidota; class Bacteroidia; order Bacteroidales; family UBA7960; genus PUPG01. The sequence goes on along the minus strand of PUOJ01000187.1, from coordinate 3,945 downwards.
CGGGGAAAAAGTGCGTGTAATTGCCTTTGATGACGAATTTTCCTCGGAGCTTTGTGGAGGCACCCACGTGCAGGCCACCGGGCAGATCGGGCTTTTCACGATTGTTGCGGAGGGTGCCATTGCAGCGGGCATCCGGCGGGTGGAAGCCGTAACGGGTCAGATGGCGGAGCAGCACATGCGGGAAAAGCGTGAGGAGCTGCAAGCCGTTTATGAGCGCCTGGATAACCCCAAGGATAGTCTGACCGCCCTGGATCAGCTCCTGGGTCAGCACCAGGACATGAGAAAACAGCTCATCGCACTGCAGCAGCAGCAACTGAGCAAACAGGTAGATGAACTGGTGAAGCAGGCCGAGCAGGTCAATGGGATCAATTATGTTGCCACGCGGGTCGACATGGATGCCAAGGCAGCAAAAGACCTGGCATTTCAGCTTAAAGGCCGGGTGGAGAACCTTTTCCTGGTGATCGGACATGTGGCTGGCAACAAGCCCGGCATCACCATCATGATTTCGGAAAGCCTCGTGAAGCAAAAAGGATTTCATGCCGGAAACATGGTCAGGGAGCTTGCCCGACATATTAAAGGTGGTGGTGGCGGACAGCCTTTCTTTGCGACGGCGGGTGGAAAAGACCCCAATGGCCTGGATGAAGCACTTGAAGAAAGCAGGAAACTGGTTGCCGGATAGGCCCTGCTTACAGCAGATTGCCGTAGCTGACCTGCCATGTGTTGCACGCCACAGTCCTGTACCCGGCCTGTGTTCGAAACCCCAGGTGTGATAACCTGTTACTGCCTGCGGCAGGTCACCAGGAACGCACAGTACTTGCATAGCTCCGGATCCTCAGTCTGTGTAAATGGCCTGGAGGGATCCAATATCTCCTTGATAAGCGCCTGGAGCGAGGTGGTGAATTCCGCAAGATCTGCTGCCCCGATAATGCCTTCCGTGCAATCAGGATGTTTAATTGTGTGCAACCCTTTACCCGGCGCCCGCGTAGAAATGATGCCCGGCTGCAGCCTTTGCTCGTCCGGGTGTTGCTGATGGTAGAGCCAGGCATAGCACAACAGCTGGAAGCTTTTCTCCTTCGATGGTTCCGTGAGTGGCTCATCCCACGTCGCGATCTTTAGTTCAGTTGGCTGCACCGCACCCGTCTTGTAGTCGATGATGCGCAAGAGCCTTCCTTTTTTGTCGATGCGGTCGGCAACCCCTTTAATATGTACTTTCTGGCCTGCATTTCCGTTTATGTCACCCGGCATTGCGGCCGATATCCGTTTTTCCATCGCCTCCAGGGTGATGTGTTCGTTTTTTGCCGCGGCCGCCCTGAGCTCTTCCTGATCTGCCCTGATCACATGCTCCAGGTAGCGCATGGTGAGATGGAAAAGCAGCAGGTTCTTGCCGGCATGCATCATCCCTCCGCTATAAGCCTCTTTGAAGCGCTCTTCAGTTGCTTTGCCCAGACGCTTGCGCATGGACTCCAGGTGTTCAGGTTGGATGACCTTTCCTGCCAGGGGTCCGTACAGGTCTTCCAGCACCCCGTGGATGACCGTTCCAAGGGTCCTTGCCTCCAGGGTTTCCTCTACTTCCTCGGCCTCCTCCAGACCCGCAATTTTCTCAAAATAGAACTGCAGGGGACAACGGATATACCGTGCGAGTGCCGACGGAGAGAAGCCCTTCTCTGCCCTGCCCATTAGCCTGTCCATGATGTCGGGGCTTTTTTCTATCTGGATGGTCGCCTCCGCTTTGTTCACAGGTGGTGGAAGAAATACAATGTCTTCGGTGATGGTGACATCCGTGTTGTAGCCAGGCAGTTCATGTTGCAGCTGGGTAATGTACCGGCTTTTTTCGCTGCTGCCGAGATCCTGTGTCTGGGTATTGTAAATCAGGGTCACTGTTTCCGCGCGCTGCAACAGCCGGTAAAAGTGATACGCATAGATGGCATCCTGTTCGTGATAAAGGCGCAGGCCAAAGCTTTTCTTCACCTCATAAGGGATCAGCGAATGGCTGGGCCTGGGTTTCGGAAGAATGCCTTCATTCATGGAAAGGATCATGACATGTTTGAAGTCCAGGCTCCGGGTTTCGAGCATCCCCATCACCTGCAGACCCTCCAGTGGCTCCCCAGTAAAGGGCAGGCGCATCTCTGCGGCGCCTTGCCTGATGAGCCGGTAGATGGTCTTGCTGTTGGTCAGAAAAGGAAACTGCTTCCTCATCGTGTCCATTTGTCTGAACATCCTGGCAAGATGGCAGAGGGATTCAAAATCTGCAAAAAATGGGGTTTTCAGGATGTCCTGTCCTTGTCTGCCAGCCTTTTCCCTGAATAATCGGTCGAAACGTCCGCACAAATCCAGGCAGGACGGAAATATCCGGGAGCTATCCTTGTTCCAGTCTTCTCCAAGGAAAGCAAAAGCCTTTTTAAAACCTTCCTCATCGCCGGAGAGAGAAAGCAGGTCCTGCCACGTGCAAAAGCTCAGATTGGCTTTTTTGATGCCGTTAAGCAGGTCGATGCATTTCTGTTTTCCCTTGTCCATATCCCAGTGCAGAGCGGTAGTGCTTTGTGAAAAAAAGCGTTGCAGGTCCTTATGATGATAGGATGGAAGTTTCTTGTCTCCTGATTGTGGCAGGGCGTGCAAATGCAGTTTGAAGAGGCTGTCGAAGAAAGCATACATGTTGGTCATGGAAAGCGGGTAGCCCATGGTCACGTTGATGCCTCCCGCGTCTTCCGGCAGGGCGTTCAGCATAGGTATCAGGAGACCCTCATCGGCAAGTACGACAGCTGTAGATGCATCCGCAGCCAGCTTGTCATCCTGCTGCAGCAGGTTCCCTGCGAGCCTTGCCTGGTTGGCTGGCCTGGCAATGCCGTAGACATGGATTTGTTTGAATCCATTGGCAAAATGGCTTTCTGGACTCGGCTCGCTGGCAAGGTTGAACTTCCTGCGATATTTGCGAATGAAACGGCCGGCTTCATGTCCGGTGTCATCGGTGTAGAACGGGTCGGCATCGATGTGGTATTCCGCTTTGCCCGTTTTGATGAGATGGTGAATCAGGCTTTCCTCGGCCTGGGTGAGGGCGTTGAAGCCGGTAAAGATGATTCGGCTCCAGGGCAGATCTGCCCGATCTTTACAAATCCGTTCCGCTGCCATCCTGGATGAAAGCCCTTGCCAAGCCATCTGTTTCGCCGCAAGGTGCTCCGCCAGTCGGTTGTGATAAGACCTGAGCTTTTCCAGAAAAGCCAGGTAGTTTTTTTGAAAAGCGGTAGGCTCGCTGCCATCCGGGTTCCAGGTGTTGATATACCGGGCGCTGACCAGGTGGTCATAGATCTTGTCCCGATCGGCGAGGGCATTGTCGATGTCATCAAAATCGCGGAGCACCGCAGGAGCCCATGCAAAGAAACTGTCGGCATCCGCTGCATCATCTTTTTCCAGCTTGCTGTAGACCTCATAAAATTCGAGCATCAGCTGAAGCTTGTCGCAGATCGAATAGCCGGTGATGCGGTTGATGAAATCTTCGATGCTGTACATATCCGGCACCCACATCGACTTGCCGGCTTTTTGCGAGAGGTATTTTCTCATAAACAGGCCAGCACGCCGGTTCGGGGTCACAATGCATATTTCCCCGGTCTGCTCCGGGTAAGTCTTCAGAACGTGATCGATGATCTCTTCCAGGAATGCCATGATATGTCGTGTTTAATGCTCCGATGGACAGCCCAGGTGTTATCCCTGCAAACCTCAAACCCTTTAACCCCATAACCCCATGACTCCATAACCCCTTAATTCAACCTTCAACCCTGTAGCTCAGTAACCCCATAATATTCATCTTCTTGCTCCTTACTGTTTACTGCCTTCATACTAACAGCAAACAACCCTCACCTTACCCTCAACCTCCACCTTACCCTCAAACTCCACCTTACCCTCAACCTCCACTTTACCCGAACTTTCTTCCTGCTTACTTTTTACTTCATA
>PUOJ01000055.1 GCA_003552075.1 Bacteroidales bacterium | reverse complement strand
TGATGAGCAAGCGCAAGCTCCTTGAACTGGTGGAAGGTGAACACGTTGCAGGCTGGGACGATCCCAGGATGCCCACCATCTCCGGATTGCGCCGCAGGGGATACACCCCGGCATCCATCCGGGTGTTTTCCGATAAAGTGGGTGTGGCAAAACGGGAAAATGTCATCGACATGGCCCTCCTTGAACACTGCATCCGCGAAGATCTTAACAAAAACGCACCCCGCGTGATGGGCGTGCTCGACCCGGTAAAACTCATCATCGACAACTATCCGGACGACCAGGTGGAAGAGCTCGAGGCCACGCGCAATCCGGAAAAACCCGAAGATGGCCACCGCATGGTGCCCTTCAGCAAGGTGCTATACATCGAGCGCAAGGATTTCATGGAAGACCCGCCGAAAAAATTCTTCCGCCTCTCACCAGGCAAAGAGGTTCGCCTGAAGTATGCATACATCATCAAATGCGAGCGCGTGGAGAAAGATGAAAACGGACAGATCACCGCCATCCATTGCACCTACGATCCGGATACCCGAAGTGGCATGGCAGGAAGCACCCGCAAGGTAAAAGGCACCCTGCATTGGGTAAGCGCAGATCATGCCCTGGAAACCGAAGTACGGCTCTATGACAGGCTCTTTAACGTGCCGGAACCGGATGATTTGCCCGAGAACGGCGATTTCAAAGACAACCTCAACCCGGAATCCCTGGAAGTGATCAACGGATTGCTCGAACCAAGCGTAAAAGAAGCCAAGCCGGGCGAGCGTTTTCAGTTTGAACGTACCGGGTACTTCTGTATCGATCCGGACAGCAGCGCGGATAAGCTGGTTTTCAACCGCACGGTAACGCTAAGGGACTCCTGGGCGAAGATGCAGAAATGAGGCAGTGTTTGAGGATTGAAGGCTGAGGTTTTGAAGATCGGCGTTTGACATGCACCTGTTTGGCATTGACCGGCTGGTCGGCCTATTTTAATTGTCGGAGCCCGGGTGAAATCCCTGGAAAGGGCGTCAGGGATGGTGTTTCATTTTGCGAATATTTTGTATTTTTGCACCCCAAAAATGTCCCGTGGTGTAATTGGCAACACGTCTGACTCTGGATCAGAAGAGTCCAGGTTCGAACCCTGGCGGGACAACCACTAAATCAGCCCCTTGCAAGGTTTTTGTGAGGGGCTTGATTTTACCGGTCAAACAAAAAATAAAACATTCGAAAAGATCAAGCGGGAATTACCTGGTGCCTCCCAGTACATTATAACAAGACATTGCCCACAGACAAATACTTCTTCGAAATTCTTCCCGGAAAGTAAAAATACCCGCTATCAGCTTACCAGGCTTACGAAATTGACTAATAATAAGCTGAGTGTGTGATGTGGATGGCTACGTATGATGTATCACTTTCAACCACCGTTGCAGCTTGGATATATCCTTCGCTGTTCCATAGGTTGGCATAGAACATCCCTTCTTCTTCAATAAAAACAGAGTAATTCCCTGGCGGAAGGGCAGCTTCAAAAAACCCTTCAGCGTCGGTTTGCACTTTAGCTATTCGCTGGGATTGAATGCTTTTATGGAATCCGCCTCCCTGATGTTCCGCTTCAGTCCGATGGGTGTATTCATGGATATGCACCGTTCTTACCACAGGATACCGCAAACAGCTGCTTTCAGCAGTACCAGGCATGCAGTTTCCCTCGGTGAAGACCACGGTCCCGGCCAGTCCCTCCTCGATAGTGACTTTCTCCTTGTTGTGTTCCAGCAGCGCAGCAATTTTATTCAACCATTCGCTTTCGGGCCCCTGACAATCAGGTTCATCTGTGCGGTCATTATCACAAGCGCTTAATAAAAATAAGACCAGAAAAACACACAAACAAAACAGGGTTATGCGAAAATTTTTCAAAGCCATTCGGTTATAATTTTTATTGCAGGTGGCCGCCTTCAAACATCTGACGGGTTCGTCCGTCGATTACAAGGGCATTTCCCTATTCAAGCAAATGCAAATGATGAGCATAAAAATCACTGAACATTCGCAATACTTTAAAGGTAGTCAAAATAACAACAACAGACAATAAGGATTTATTGTATTTTTGATGCCCTGCCGGCATTTCTTCCATATTGCCACACTGGCTATGAAATCAAATGAAACGGCATGGTTTGAATAATCATTCTTTTATATTGATCTATGAACATACTGACTTCGATGACCAAGACATTATTCGCTTTTGGATTTTCTTTCCTGATGATGACCTCCCTGTTTGCGAGAGAGGAGGTGATCAGTGAGATTTTTGACAACGCCCTGCACTCCTATGAGGCTTATGACAACTTGCGCATCCTTTGCGAAAAGACCGAGGGACGCCTTGCCGGGACACCAGAGGCTGCTGCTGCCGTGGAGTTCACCCGCCAGATCATGGAAGGGATGGACCTGGACAGCGTGTACCTGCAGGAGGTAATGGTGCCCAACTGGCAGCGCGGCGAACCGGAAGTGGCCAGGGCGATATCGCCCAGGCTGGGTACTGCTGAGCTGACCGCCCTGGCCTTTGGCCTGTCGGTGGGAACCGGCCCGGAAGGGCTGACGGCACCTGTCATTGAGCTGGACGCGCTGGAGCAGCTGGAAGCCCTTGGCCGGGAAGAGCTGGAAGGTAAGATTGTCTTTTTTAACCGCCATTTTGACCACAGCCATTACAATACCTTCGACGGCTACAGCGCCACTGTGGGAGCACGTTTCCGCGGCCCGGCCATGGCTGCTGAATACGGCGCGGTGGCAGCGGTAGTGAGATCCGTTACTACCGCAGATCACGATTATGCGCACACGGGTGTGACCCGCTTTGCAGAAGACGGCCCCAACATTCCGGCCCTGGCGCTCAGCCCGGTAGCTGCAGACAAGCTGAGTAACTGGCTGGAAAAAGACCCGGAACTGAACCTGTACCTGCGCAACACCAGCCATCGTCTGCCCGATGTGCTGTCATACAACCTGATCGGTGAGATCAGGGGCAGCGAATACCCCAACGAGATCATCACTGTAGGCGGACACCTGGATGCATGGGACAACACCGAGGGTGCCCACGATGACGGGGCGGGATGCATGCAAAGCATCGACGTACTCCGGATTTTCAGAGAACTGGGCATCCAGCCAAAGCGCACCGTGCGCGCCGTGATGTTCATGGATGAAGAGATCGCCCAGCGTGGCGGAAACAAATACGCCGACCTGGCGATTGCACATGGAGAAGCACACTATTTTGCCATCGAATCCGATCGCGGTGCATTCACGCCTCGCGGTTTTTCCGTCGACACCGACGATGCCCGCCTGGAGGCGATGAAAACGCTAAAACCGTATTTTGAGCCTTACGGCATACATGAGATCTTTGCCGGATTCAGCGGCGTGGATATCGTGCCGCTGAAAAACCATTATGACGAGGTGACCCTGGCCGGACTACACACGGATACCCAACGCTATTTCGACCTGCACCATGCCGCAAGCGACACCTTTGACCAGGTCAACCGCCGGGAGATGCAGCTGGGCAGTGCCGCCATGGCCGCCCTGATCTACCTGGTGGATGCCCTCGACCTGCTGGTAACCGAGTAAAATACAACACAGCAATGTGTGTCGGGGTCGGGCTGCATTCCTATCACTCTCTGCCACATCTTACCTCGGCCTCAGCGGACTAAAATGAATCCCATCAGGTTCCTGACCGGCAGCGAAATGTCCTTCAATGCGCATGTGCTCCAGGTCAATGATGCTTACCGCATCGGAGCGGGTGTTGGCCACGTAGGCCCAACGATTATCCGGAACAACGAGGCCAATGGGAATCGATGTATCTTCAAAATCAGCAAAGTAACGTTCCTCATCCACCCCTTCAGGAACAGGAGGAGTCAATTCAATGCTGGCTACCTGTTCGCGACTCTCCCAGTCAAATACACCAATATCGCCTGAACGGGCATTGCTCACAAGGAAAAGTGAACCATCCGGGGTGAATTTTGCCCGTATGGGAAAATCGGCACAGGGGATGCTGGCCAATTTTTCCAGAGACCAGGCATCAATGATCGTGATGGTATTCTCTGCGCGATTGGTCACCCAGACCTCCTGTCCGTCGGGATGCACGTCAATGCCCTCTGCACCCTCGCCGCTGTACACATGGTCAAGCAACTCCCCCGTTTCAAGATCAAAAACCGCCACATTACCGGTGCGTATGCTGGGAACGAAGGCCCTTGTGAAACAAGGTGTTGCCGCCACCATGTGCGAGACATCCTCTTCCGTATAAAACGTATGCAGGATTTTACCCCGGGGTACATCCACCAACAGCAGGTTGCGGCTCCCTTCGGCTGTTACCAGGAGGTTGTCGGTGCCTTCTACCCAAGCCATGCCATGCGGGCGGGTGTGCTCTTCCAAGTCAATGGTACTAAGCAGCTCACCTTGCGCTACATCATATACCGACAGGGTGTTTCCCGGAGATTCCCGGTCCCCATAGTTGGTCACCACGGCAAGCCGGCCATCGCCCGATACCTCTACCTCATGCGGTTCTAAACCAGTAGGCAGAATCTGAAGCACTTCGCCATCAGCGCGATCAATGAAATAGACATCATCCCCGCTCTTGCTGGCCACAATCAGGGTGCCGGATTTTTCACCGTCCTGTGAACGGACATCTTGCCCGCAGGAAAACAGCAGGCACAGCGGTAACAGCATCAATGCAAATAGAATGGTTTTCTTCATCTGTTTGTGTT
>PUOJ01000125.1 GCA_003552075.1 Bacteroidales bacterium | reverse complement strand
GCTGGTTTTTTTGTTGCTGAAAATATCCGTAAATTATTGTGTGCGATGCCACCCACTTATTCCAGGCCCATTATACTCACACCGATTCGGGTATAATTTGCAAGTAGATCGGGGCTTTTTGTTCTGATTACAACTTTTCACTCAGTTTTTGCGTCTAAGTATATAAAGCATTCCTGCTTTTTTTTGGTTCTAAAATCAAGTTATTATAAGAATGATTGCTAATAAAAGCGCACCGTTAATCCTATTCAGTCTATTTATAACGCTCTCTGCGTGTGATAAACTGATGGACACCTCCCCGGAAAAACTTCCCACAAAGCTGAAGTTTGAATTTGCTATTGATGAATATGACCTGATTGAAGATAAAGACGCAAATACATCACAAGGCACACACAATCAATCAAGGTTCAACATTAACCGGGGATCTATTGCCATTGAAAATATTGAGTTTGACGGCCGGAGGCAACACGGCGCCACCAGTGTTTATTTCATTTCGGACTTTCCAGAAACTATGCTGTTAAACCTTACGGGCAGTTTAAGCCAAACAGGTATTTCTTTTGATATTCCTCAAGGAGTGTATTCAATGGTTGAACTGGTTTTTCACCTGGGTGACGACCATCACCCCTCTCTTGTAATGGAGGGAAGCTTTCAGCGAGGCAACCATGAGCCGATTGAGGTGCGCTTCGAATACACTTATCGGGAACAAATAAGGGTTAAAGCTAAGAACCATGGGGGCCAGGAAGAGATGGTTTTTAAAAAAGACGAAGTTTCAATGGCTGAGGTTTACATTGACACGCATTCATTAAGCCGGCTGATAAATTTCGGGATGCTTAAGGATGCAGAAGTAGTAATAATTGATGGCAAAGAGGTTTTACTGATCAATGAGCATAGTAACCCTGGGCTATACAACAGCATTTCCGCAAGGCTAAACCATGCGCTTAGGGTGCTTATAAAATAAGAATGCGAAAAGAGTCTTACTGTGACGAAGAAATTGTAAACGGTTGCATCCGTAACGATAGACACATTCAGGAGGTGCTATATCGAATGCATGCCCGCAAAATGTATGGCATTTGCCTGGGCTATGCAGGAAGCAGCCGCGACCTGGCGCAGGACATGCTCCAGGAAGCATTTGTCAAAGTATTTCGTCACATGGATCAATACGATGGCAAGGGATCGCTCGAAGGATGGATACGCAGGATCGTTAGAAATACTGCCATTGACATCTTGCGAAAGCAATCACGCCATATAGAATTGATCCAAGGCGAAGTGCCTGAAAGACATGAAGCAATAGGTGAAGATGCCTTGTCGCAGATAGCGACAAAAGACATACTAACTATGATTGCACGCTTGCCTAAAGGGGCAAGGATCATTTTTAACCTGTATGCCCTTGAGGGATACAGCCACCAGGAGATCGCTGAACAACTGGAGATAACCCCCGGCACATCCAAATCGCAGTATAGCCGTGCACGGCATCTGCTGCAGCAGTGGCTTCAACCATCTGATAGTTAAGACATGAAACTGGAAAAGTGGTATAAGTACAAGATTGAGTCTAACACCGAGGATCCCCCCGAAAAGGTGTGGGAGGAAGTGCAGAATGCCCTCGACATTGACCTTGTATGGCAGAGGGTGGACCTAGAGTTGCAACCTGCTGCCAAGAAAGTAAGCAGAACCTGGATTGCTGTTGCAGCCTCACTACTGCTGCTTATGGCTGCCCTTGGCACACTGTGGTACCAGGCTGGCATCCTGCGTAAACCCGGAAAAGAAGACGCAGTAACGGCAGTCGAACGCCCGGCTATTCAGCGATTACCGGCAATCACAGGTCAACAACAGCCATTAATTACCGCATCGCAGCCTTTCTTACCAATCACCCATCGCCTAAAGCAAAGATTGCTTTACAAGGATAAAAATACGGCAATGGGATTACCTGAGGATAGTCCCGCAGGGTTAACTATACCCGCCATGCAGCCCATGACTGGTGCTGTGGCCCTATCGGCTATGCCTGATTTTTTCACTGCAGCTGATTCTCAAATGAATGATTACCCCATTGATCACGATGCCCGATTAATTAGTGAAAATGCTTTGGATGACATCCGGAGCCATGAAGCGATGGGGCAGCAGGGCACTTATTTCGGACTGTCGATGCAGTTCGCCAACACCTGGCTGCGGAATGAAAAAACCGCTGCCGGCCTGCAAAACACCTCACTGGTTGACACGAGGCCTTCGTTTGGAAAGTCATTTGGTGTGGTTGTTGGCCAGCAGCTATCAAAAAAGGTGGACCTTAAACTAGGCCTGAACATCATCTCCGAAAAAAGCCAAGCTTACAATGAATATTTACATGGCCAGTTTGTGTCAACACGCATCGACATGAATTACACGAAGCTGGTTCTCACTGCATCTTACCGCTTCGGACCACACAGTCCGCACAGGGCAGTAGCAGGTCTCTATGCCGCATATCTGGTTGATGCATCGCAATTTGTTGACGGGATGGATGAGAACGTAACCAGAGATTACAGCAAAACTGATTTTGGCCTGGTTGCAGGTTATGAATATGTCCATCAGCTCGGCGGTCGAGTGCAACTCGGCACCGGTGTCTATGCCAACTACGGACTCCAAAATGTTTTTGCCGGCAATGATCAACTTCCAGCCTACCTCAACCGCACCAACTTGCTGTCGCTTCATGCCGGCATTGTATTGGGATACGCATTTCGCCAATAAAAATATTTTTCAGATCCAGGAAGTTTTTCCAACCCCGTAGATAAACCAAACGTCATAATGTTATAAAGGAAGCAATGTTTCTGCATCCAAATTTCTTTTATTGTTGCACTTAAATCTTTTAAATGATGTTACGATTGATGAAGCTTGTCATGATTTTTGCCGTTCCGATGCTTTTCTTTGCCTCCTGCGATACTGATGAGGGAAGAGAAGAATTTGAATCCGGATGGATCAACCTATACCTTACTGATGCTCCTATCGACACGGATGGCATAACGGGTGTATTTATTACTTTTGATGAGATACAATACCACTTGCAAGGGAATGAATGGATGGTGTTCGACGAATTTGAAGGACCTGTCAAGGTCAACCTGATGGATTATACGCATGGTGCTTCAACCTTGCTGGGCTATTTTGATATGCTTCCGGGCACTTACACCCAGATCCGCTTTATGTTGGAAGCACCTGAGCGCGGCCAGGGTCCGCCTGTTAACCCTGAATGTTACCTGGAATTTGAAGACGGCACCACTGAGCCTTTGTTTGTACCCAGCGGCTCCCAATCGGGATTCAAGGCAACAGGCAAGTTTTCAGTACCGGTAAATGGAAGTGTTGATGTTACCGCTGATTTCGACCTGCGAAAATCCATCGTTGCTGCCGGCAACTCCGGCCGATACATCCTAAAACCAACCATCAGGCTGATTGTAAATGACCAGGCCGGCCGGATCGTTGGTGACGTGTCAAATATTCCAGAAGGTTTTGGTATTGTAGTATATGCTTATGAGGCTGGAACATACACAGAAGATGAAGCGAATGATCCTGCGGAAGAAGAAGTACGCTTCCCGAACGCCATCAACAGCGACATGGTGTGTGACAACGATATGTATCACATCGATTATCTGGCCAAAGGCATTTACGACCTGATCGTGACTCTTACAATCGAGGGCGAGTTTTCAGAAGTAGCAGCCATCATTGAAGATGTGGAAGTGGTTGCCGGGCAAACGACCCACTACGACATTGACTCTTCTGATTATTAGTTTTTTGGGGCTTGCCTGTATTTGCAGGTAAGCCCTCTTTCCTTATTGCTTATGGATTTTTACCTATCTTTACGATGATTCATAGTGCAGAGCCAAAATTTATCATGTAAAAAGACTTTTACCCCTGTTGCTCGCTGTGCTAGCCTTTTCCCTTGGCTTTGTTTTGTATATACTCCATGTATTGCATCGTTTGCTCCTTAACGGAAGCACCATAGAGCTTTTCCACGATGTGCAAGGCCAGGTCAATGCCCGCACTGATCCCGGCGGCGGTCATTAACCGGCCGTTGTCCACAAAACGACGGTCTTTGCGATAGATGCCATCGGGCGCCAGGGCCGTGACATCCTCCACCACGGCATGGTGCGTGGCAAACTCCATTCCGGTAAGCAAGCCAAGGATCGCAGGTATCCGCGCTCCTGAGCAAACGGAGAAAGTGATTGCAGACTTATCGTAAGCATCCCGGATCCAGTCAAGCAACGCCTTGTTTTTGATGACGGCCTTGGTGCCGTCACCGCCAGGGATCACCAAAATGTCGATGTGAGGCGAGCGATCGATTGCATAATCGGGCTGCACCCTCAGGCCGTGGACCGTTCGGACTTCCTGGCTTGTCTCTGAAAGGGTGAATACATCAAACAGCGTGTGGTCATTCAACTCATCGGCAACGGCAAATACTTCATAGGGACCGGCGAAGTCCAGCAATTCAATGTCATCAAACAGTAGTATGCCAACTTTTTTCATAAAACGCTATTTCCTGAAAAAATTGATCATACAAAAATAGGGTAATTTCAAAAGACCGCTATTGCACCGGCTTACTTAACATAAACTTCACAAAGCCGTTGCATTTCTTTAACAACACGGATGTAATTTCGATGCGTAATTATACAACGCAAGGTTTATGGAATACATCTATCTCTTTTTCGTGGTTGCCCTACTGGTGCTTGCTGTGGCTGATTTAAGCGTTGGAGTGGGC
>PUOJ01000097.1 GCA_003552075.1 Bacteroidales bacterium | reverse complement strand
GTTATAAAACTTATAACCTTTCCTCTTAAACATAGAATATCACCTCCTTAATTTTGATAGCACAAAAGTATACTCTGTTCCGTCACCGTTTTTATTTGTAAACCTAAACCTGAAATTTTTCTTTTCAACTTCGATTAAACCAGTATCATGAAATAATCTGTTTTCATGTATCATTTTTCTAGCAACAAAACTATAATCTGCCGTACTATCTCTAAGCACATAATCCATATATGCAGTAAAACTTGAAAAACCATCAATATGAATACCTACTGAAACATATTTATAGTCTTCAACGTTCAAATCAAATATGGTTTTTCTTTCATCTTCATCGAAAGTTTCCGTTTCAACATCTTCTTCTACAATACTCCCAGTTTGTTTCACTTCCCACGGTTCTGCGCCTTCGCCAATACCTCCCTGTTCGACAGTACCTACGTTAATATCGCCAGTTTCAACATTAACATCACTTGCTAAAACTAATCTACCTTCATTATCAACTTTGACAGGTATTTCGTTTTCGCCATCTTTGCCTTTTATAACAACTTTTTCAATAAGGTTTGTTTTTAAATTATTATTTTCATCTACTTCGAGAGGAACAGGATCTCCATTAGAGTTGACTCCATATATTTTAGATGGAACCTTATCTACTTTGCCATCATTATTAGTATCTTCTCCAATATAAGGGAAGGCCGCTTCTGTGCCATCACGTTCTAAAATAGGATTTTCGCCACTCATTTATATTCACGCTCCTAATGTTTCTTGTTATTTTTGTTTTAATTAAAATACTAAATAAAATCACAACGGTTACTTTACTATAATTTACAGTATTTCACCGTTTTAATAGCCTTAATAACCAAATACCAATGCAGGAATACTCCCTATGCTTGCTATATCATCCTCATTAGCTACTTCTGCGATTCCATCTGTTCCATCACCTTCATATACTATGACTTTATCATTTTCATCATCATATTCGAATATATACCCATCTTTAGGAGGTATCACCATCATAAAATCTTCGTCATAATTAAAAAAGCTATCTAAATCTATTTCTTCCCCACCGGTTGAATAATCTGTTACCTCCGAAAAATCTAATATAACAGGAACAATATTCATGGGTTCGCCATAAGTCCTGACTGGATTAAAACCAGTACTTTTATTAGCAGTTAATTTCATTATTTACCACCTTAACCTTTCTTTTTAGCCGATTCTTTTAAAGTAACATCTTTTGTCTTTTTAACTTTAGTAATCGGGCCACAAGTTCTGCATACTTCTTCTAAAAAAAGTATTTCTGCCTGATCTTTAGTTTCATAAGTTCCATTAGGGCTAAAATCTAGCCTTTTACCCATATGTTTATTGTTTCTTTCAGCTATATAGCTATCCATTACCACCTGATAATTAGGGAAATTGCTCTGGAATACAGCAGGGTTAACATCTTTTTTGCTTGCAAAGTTACCATTAGGTAATCTAACATTGTTCTTGGTTTTTGTAGGCATATACTTCTCACCTTTCTATTGTTAATTAAGAGAGGGGTATTACCCCCTCCCTGCCATCTGGCTATTATTTATTAATTTACACCTTCCAGGATAGCATGAGTTTTAGGAAGTTTGAGTTTTAGACCCATTTTAGTCATATACTCATCTTTCCATCCATCTCTATCGTTTTCCTGGATATTTGTTTTCAGAGTGCTGTCTTTACCATCAAAAGGTTTTAACTTGATATTTTCTATATCAAGCAGTAATCCCATGCTACCATAAGCGTGTTCAAATAGTTCTGTGGTAGCTATGATAACATCACCATGAGTGGTGATATACCTGTTTAACTTCAAGCCATATGTTTCTTCTTGACTTGTAGTCTGAATACGGCCAGCAGCGTGTTCATCTAACCTCTGTGCTACTGCTCTGGAAGTCAAGAACAGTTTAGTCTTGCTTCCATATTTCATAGCACCTGATAGGAAGTTTCTCCATTCTGCTTCTGTTAATATACCATTGTTTTCAGAAGCAAGGTCATAAACCTGTACTCCTGTAGTTTCTTTCAGGAATTGGATTATTCCTCCGGTCATCCTGCGAACTTTATTATCTGTATCTATCCATTCTCTACGTTCACCAAACATGATTTGACGTTCTATATTAATCCTATGTTCAATCAGTTTTTCCTGACGTAAACGGACTCTTTCAGAAGGCCCTGCTTTTTTGCCTTCGGCTTCTACATCATTGGAACCTTCAAACGGATCTCTAAATGTTTGAACATAGTTCCATCTCTTAACAGGCTGTGTAGCCCATGCATCAGGAGCTAAAGAGTGTTCTTCCATAGCATTACCCAATTTGAGTATTTGATGGTCTTCATCTGCATCAGCTTTTTCAGTACCGCTGGAAGCAGTTGCATCTCTGGAAACTGCTCTTTCTACTACTAATTCATCTTCATCATCATCGCCAGCACCTCTGTTAATCTCTTCGATAAACATTATTTCGCCAGTATCCACATTTTTAATTAAATCTTTAGGGTTTAGGAAACTGCCATCTTCCACATAAAGCCTATCATCAGAATCATTATAATCTCCTGAGCCTTCATCATCATCAACTGTTAATTCAGTCCACCATTCTGGTCTATCTTTATCCCACCAGATAAACTCCAGAGAATTAGTGGGTTCTTTAGCTGCTCTCATTAAAATAGTGATAAAAGGTGTTGCTTCCGGGAAATAATAAGCTATCTCATTAGATATATCAATATCCCTGCGGTCATAATCTATATGGGTTGTTTCGACTGGTGAACCTGACCTTGGCCCCCATATATTTCTACCATTAAAGTCTATAGTTGTAACCATTTTTGTTTTCCTCCTTGGAATGTTTTTTGCTTACCGCAGGGTGTTACTTTTATAAGTTATTGTCTGCGGTAAGTTAACCAAAAACCCCCTGTTTAGGTGGTTCCTGGAATATTTGTTGTTTGACTACTTCTTCCTGTGATAGCTGTTGATTTTGTTGTATAATATTTTGATTAGAATTACCTTCACTACCAGGCATATATGCTGCTTTCTTCTGTATGTTCTGTTGTTGCTGCATCTGCTGCTGCATTTGTTGTTGTGTAGTATAATCCTGTTTGCGCATTTTAGCCTGTTTATATGCTTCTTCAAACCCATTAGGGAAAATTCGATAATTCATTAAAACAGGTTTTTCATTTATTATCTGTAAAATATCCTGTTTGTATCTATTAAATTCTTCTTCCCCATACTTCTGTTTAAGCTGTTCAGCTTGATTTCTATAAGCCTGATATTGTTGTTGAGCCTGTTGTTGTGCTTGTTGAGCCTGCTGCTGTGTCTGCTGCTGTTCCTGTTTCATTTGCTGCATAAAAGATTGCATTTGTTGTTGTGATACCTGGGAAGCTATTTTAGCTATAGCATTTTTGAAATTCTTAGATTTAGGACCCTGTGTATAAAACTCTTTCAGGAAATCTTTTTGATTAATTTCGCCCAAATCTATATTCTCCAGATCAATGTTAGGTTCAGTTTGAGCCTGCTGCCGTGTCTGTTGTGGTTGGTTCTGTTGGTTATACGGTGCAAACTGCCCTTTTTTATTTCTAGGCTGTTGTTGAGCCTGCTGTGGCTGATTATTAGGTTGTGCTGGTTTATTCTGTTGTTTTAGTTGAGACATTAACATCTGGTTTCTTTGATACAACCTATTTAAGTTATCTTTCAGCCTTTGGTTTTCAGCTACTGTGTTATCTACATTACCAGTCTGGTTACCTATTTCTCCCATTTCTCTTTCAAGTTGAATATAATAATTAATAGCTTCTTCATCAGAGTTTAACTGAACATCATTACTATTTTTACCCAGCTTTTCTTCTAATTGGTTGATAGACTGTTCAAATTCTTCTGGTGAGTTAAATTTTCTCCTTATATACTTAATCTTTGTCTGCCTATCGCTATCAGGTGTAACATTAACCGCTTCTTGTTCCTGTTTAACAGGTTCAGTCTGTTGGTTATCCTCCTGATTGGCTGGTTCTTGTGATGTTTGTTCAGTTTGTGTCTGATTAGATGTCTGCTGTATTTGTTCTTGTTGCTGTGGTTCTACATTCTGACTACTATTCTCCTGTGTCGGCATTGTCTGTCTTTCACCATTAGTTTCCGGATTAAGTTTCTGATTTAGAGATTCCATTCCATCTGTGCCAGGTTGTCCGGCTTGCCTTTGTGCTTCCGGGCCTGGTTGCCCACCAAATACTGGTCTTGCCATTGTTAGCCCCCTTAATTTTTAAATCGTTCATTCACTCTTTTCTCAACTGACGATAAAATATTGTTATAAGCCCTTAACTCTGCCTGTATTTCCTTGACATCACTAATATCATCAAACCTTTTATTCTCCAACTTTGCCCTCAAAACTTTAATATTATGATCTATAATTTCTTCTTTAATATATTTCCAGCCATTGCTTTCAGCCATAGCTGCTACTTCTTGTACTGCTTTCATCTAATATTACCCCCTGGCCTTGGTTGTGGGTTCCGGGGTGATTGTGGCCTTCTACCTCTGGCTGCCCCTTGTTGTGCTGCCATTTCTTGTTCAGCAGGTGAAGCATTATCTACAGTATTACCTGGTCTGCCCTGTGGCCCCTGTTGTGCCTGTTGCATCTGTGCTTGCTGCATCTGTTGTCTTTGCCATTCTTCTTCTGGTATAATAAACTTCTGTGAGTTTTCTACATCAAAAGATTCTAACCATTCTTTAACAAGTGCATGATAATCTACAAAAGGTATTTGTGCCTGCATTAAGAATTGCATCATGTGAGATAACTGTTCTCGTCTAATAGATTTATTAGCAGAAGGATCAGTATTAGT
>PUOJ01000168.1 GCA_003552075.1 Bacteroidales bacterium | reverse complement strand
TATAGATGTAAAGCTTTATCCGAACCCGGCAAATGCCACTTTATTTCTTGAATCAGATAGCCATATCAAAAACATTCAGATTATAGATATGTTTGGGCGATTGATCCATTCATCCGGCGTGGACAAGCAACAAATCTTGCATATTCCTCTACAACACATTCAGCCGGGCATGTACATTATACAAATTACAACTTCAAAGGGAGTCATTAATCAAAGCTTCCAGGTAATCAGGTAAAATCACAAATAAAACCGGTTAAAAAAAAAGGACTATTTTTTGATATAGTCTCTTTTTTATTTATTTTTGATATGGCAGGTAAAGCCAATTACTTGCATGAATATTCAATTGGAGCTGTCAATGCCCGTAATGCAGGGTTCGTGTGTGTTTAATTTGATTAGACCGGTCATTAGATCAGTCACATGAACCGGTCACTTCGCGAGCTTAGCGCAGACAAACGCCCATTGGATGATCATTCCTTTGTGCGTTAATTATTTGGCATGGTGGCTTTATCAAACTAATCCCTATGAAAAGCAGGTACTCATTACCCCTGGGAAAACCATTCGGTATCAAGGTGGCTGTTCACTGGACGTTTTCTCTTTTGATCGCATGGATCGTCATCATCAGCCTCGCACGCGGACTGGCTCTGCCACAAGTCATCATGCATATTCTGTTCGTCCTGGCTCTCTTCGTTTGTGTCGTTTTACACGAACTGGGGCATTCACTTGCTGCCATCAAGCTGGGCGGCGAAGTAAGCAGCATCTCCCTGCTGCCCATTGGTGGCATGGCGCACCTGTCCAGGATGCCTGAAAAGCCACGTGATGAGTTTCTTGTATCCGCTGCAGGACCGCTGGTGAATGTGGTGATTGCCATTGTTCTATGGATATATCTGGTGACCCTGCAGCGCGTGGATATTGAAAACATGGAATTTCATGCCATCACCAGGCAGAATTTTGCCCTGATGCTGATGGCAGCCAACCTGTTTATCGTGGTTTTTAATCTTATTCCCGCATTCCCAATGGATGGAGGGAGGTTGTTCCGTTCAGCGCTGTCCATGAAACTTAGTCGCCTGAGATCCACCCGGATAGCTAAGGACATTGGGCAAATATTTGCCGTGTTCTTTATCATAGCCGGACTGTTCCTGAATCCCTTCCTCGTCGTCATCGGTTTTTTCATCCTGCTGGGAGCCAAGGGAGAGTACGAAATGATCAAGTACCAGGAGATCCTGAGAAATACAACCGTACATGACATTGTAAAAACCGAATACGCTGAACTGGATGAAAATAGCAGTTTGGGAGAAGCCGCCGAAAAATTGGTGCACATCTCCGACAACGGTTTTGTCATAAAGTCAGACGGTGAGTTTACAGGTATTCTGACAAAAAATGACCTGATCAATGGGTTGAGCATACACGGCAAGGATACCACCATAAAAGAGGTATTGCAAGGTGAGCCAGAAAAAGTAAAAACAGATACGCCATTGTTTGACGTATACCAGGACATGCAACGCAACAGAAAATACCTGATGCCAGTTTTTGATGGAGACCAGTTCAAAGGTGTGCTGGACCTTGAAAACCTGCATGAGTTTTTCCTTATCAGAAAGGCGACGCAATAAATAAATCAGCGGACCAATTATAAAGTGACCAAAGCAACGACGAATAGATGACTGCAGAAGTTTTTGATAAGCGTTCCCATATCTTGATCGTAGATGATGAAAAGACAGCGCATCAGCTATATAAGCTCATGCTCAAAAGTGAGGGATATCGATTATCCCATGCTGAAAGTGGAAAGGAGGCCGTTGATTTATTCAGTAAGTTTCCGGACATCAATGTAATCCTGATGGACATCAAAATGCCAGACATGAATGGCTATGAGGCCACCAGGGAGATCCGAAAGAAAAACAAAGAAGTAATGATCATTGCGCAAACTGCATATGCCCTGCCGGCTGACAAGAAGAAAGCCTTTGAAGCGGGATGCGATGCACACCTGGCCAAACCGGTAGACCGGGAGATGCTGTTACGCAAAATCAACGAGTGCCTTAATCATAAAGAGCAAAAAAGCTAAAAGAGGCCTGATTCACAGGTGGCCCCGCAAATCCTTGGCGTCCGTATTACAAGCAGCAGGCACACATATACGAACTTATCCCATCATTCCAAGAAAGTGCCTGATGAATTCATCACCTTTCAACAGTCCTAGCTCCCCTTTTTCTACCGCTTTTTCATCATATTGTTTGACGGCGTCCCCCTCAGCTCCTGGCTGATAAATCATAAAGGGAACCGGGTCATGAGTATGCGTGCGCAGATCGCAAGGTGTGGGATGGTCAGGAAGCAGGGCCAAAGAGACGGGCTCATCCATTTTTTCTGTTTGCTCTATGACGTATTTCACCACACGCTGATCCAGGTATTCCAATGTGCGCACCTTCAGTTCCGCATCACCTTCGTGTCCGGCTTCGTCACTGGCTTCAATGTGCAGGTATACCAGATCGGTATCTTTCAGTGCCTGCACGGCAGCTTCAGCCTTGCCCTCATAATTGGTATCATGCAGCCCGGTGGAGCCAGGCACCTTGATCGCCTTGAAGCCGGCATAAGCCCCAATGCCATAAATGAGGTCCACGGCAGAGATCACCGCACCGTTTTTCCCATACAACTCTTTAAACGTTTTCATGTTTGGCCGGTATCCAGGGGACCAGAACCACACCGAATTGGCCGGGTCTTTGCCTCCAGCCATTCTTTTGCGATTGACCGGATGATTGCCCAAAAGGGCCTGTGACTGCAAAATCAAGTCATTTAACAGTTCGGCAGTGGGATCACCCTCCAGGTTGCTGCTTTTCACCATCGCCTGTTTAAAAGGTGTTCCGGGCACATCGTGCGGTGGGGTGCAGACCACCTGGTCAGATCCGCCGTTCAATACAAATAGATGCCGGTAGCTGACCCCAGGATGAAACCGGAAACGGTCTCCCGCCAACTTTTCATTCAGCATCGCAATCAACTCATGCGATTCTTCTGTGGGAATATGTCCGGCACTGTGGTTCTTAATTTGATCCGCCTCATCAATGCACACCAGGTTGCAACGCATGGCAAGGTCATCAGGCTTCAGGTCAATGCCCATGCTGGCTGCTTCCAGCACGCCCCTGCCCTGGTAGACTTCTTTTACATCGTAACCCAAAACGGCCATGTTGGCAATCTCGCTTCCGGGGGGCATGTCATCCGGAACAGTTTTCAAAAGGCCACAACGACTTTTTGCACACAATGCATCAATATGCGGCGTCCTTGCGGCCATCAAAGGGGTCTTGTTGCCCAGTTTCTCAATGGGATAATCAGAACAACCGTCGGCAAGAATGATAATATACTTCATACTTCTACTTACTTCTTACTTTTTACTTCTTACTGCCCATAAGGTGCTTCTTAAACAGGGCATAGTCATGTGCCATGTGCAGGTAATGCTCTTCCTGTTCCTCAAGCCCCTGCAGGGCCGGTGGCAGTTCGGGGTCAAATTGCAGGATTTCCCTTATTTGTTCAGGAAACTTCGCCGGGTGCGCGGTTTCCAAAACCACGAACAATTTGTCCGTGGGATCTTCCGGGATGGTTTCAAGGTACTTTTGCAGTCCGGCCCAACCCACGGCACCATGGGGTTCCAGCAGCAACTGGTATTGCTTCCAGGCTTCAGCTATTGTGGCCCTGGTTTCCTCGTCGCTGACCGACAGTGATGTCATATGCTTTCGCATGGATGCCATATCAGGCTGCTTGCTGATCGCGCCCTTTTCATCCATCCTGCCACCATAGAGGTCCACGAGCCTGGCAAGGTTGCTGGGATGCCCCACGTTCATCGCACTGCTCAGGCAATTTTTCGATGGTACGATTTTTTCATAACGGCCGGTTTCGAGAAACACGGGAAACTCATCATTTTCATTCACGGCAATCACCATTTTTTCGACCGGCAAGCCCATATGCCAGGCGATCATCCCTCCCATCATATCACCAAAATTGCCTGAGGGCACCACGAAAGTCGCTTTTTCATCCTGTTTTGCAGCGAGCTGGGACCATGCATAAAAATAATACACGGCCTGTGGCAGCAGTCGGCCGATGTTGATGGAATTCGCCGAAGAGAGGTTATGATCCTGAAGATCAGGGTCTCCAAAAGCTTTTTTGACCATAGCCTGGCAATCATCAAATTTTCCATCAATGGCGACCACCTCCACATTTTTCCCCAGGGTGGTCATTTGCTTGCGCTGCCGCGGCGTCACTTCCCTCTCCGGAAACAAGATGAGCACCCTGATGTTGTCCAGGCCATAAAACGCATTGGCGATAGCGCTACCGGTATCCCCAGAAGTAGCCGTCAGGATGTAGAGTTCTCTGTTTTCCTTCTCAAGAAAATGATTCATCAGCCGTCCCATCATGCGCGCGGCAAAATCCTTGAACGAGGCCGTGGGGCCCTGGTCCAGCCGCATCACATATTTCCTGTCCGTAACATGCTCCAATGGTACCGGATAATCATAAGCATCATCCACCAGTTCACGCAAGCGCTCAGCGGGCACCTCATCCTGCAAGAAAGCATGCAAGACGGCATATGCCACATCCGGATAATCCTGCTCAGCAAAGCCAGCCATCAGGTTTTTATCCAACGCAGGTATTTGGGATGGCATGTATAAACCGTAATCCGGGGCTTGCCCCTTCAGCAGCGCACCCCTGAAGGATACCTCCGGCGACTGCCCATTCGTCGAATAATAAGTGATCTTATCCATATCCTTACTTCTTACTTCTTACTTCTTACTTCCTACTTCTTACTTCTTACTTCTTACTTCCTACTTCTTACTTCTTACTTCCTACTTCTT
>PUOJ01000124.1 GCA_003552075.1 Bacteroidales bacterium | reverse complement strand
TTCCTTTTCATCTACACCAAGCTTATCAACGATGATAGCTTTAACTCTTGTTGCAATGTCAGACATGGTTTCTCCTTTTTTTGTTAAACAGGCTGCAAAGAAAAATATTTAATTTGTGATATACAACTTTTTTGCCTTGATTTTTTGTTTAAAACGTATTATTCTGCTGGTAGCCAGACTTTTTGGAAAAGCAGGCAAGATGCGCCTGAATGGCCTGCATGTCCATGACAAACAGGATTCTGTTGGTTTTGTTTACCTTTATTATGCAATTTACCCTGAAAAAATAAAATAATAAAGGCTTCATGTGTTCATAATTTTTATATTTCGGTCAGATGAACCGCGCACTTTGCGAGCTCGGCGAAGCCAAACTCGCCATAACATAATCATTCTCGTGTGTGTCAATATATTGGCATGGCTCGGCTCATGCTTTTTCAAAGGCAAATATAATGAAAAACCCCGGACAAAAGTATCGTTTGGCCATCCTGGCATCGGGTGGAGGCAGCAATGCCGCAAATTTCATGGATTATTTCTATGATCATCCTAAGATCATGGTATCCCTGGTGGTAAGCAACAATGCCTCCGCCGGTGTACTCGAAAAGGCGTCTGCGTATGGCGTGGATAGCCGGGTACTTGCCGCTCCGGCCTGGGAAGACAAGCATGCGGTGCTGGCGCTCTTTGATTCATATGGCATTGATGCCATTGTGCTGGCGGGTTACATGCGGTTGATCCCCGGCTGGCTGATCCACAAGTATCCGAATAAAATCTTCAACATCCATCCTGCGCTGCTTCCGGGTTTTGGAGGCAAGGGGATGTATGGCATTTTCGTGCACCGTGCCGTGATCCAGTCGGGGGCCAAACGCACCGGCATCACCATCCACTTGGTAAACGAGCGCTATGACGAAGGGCCGATCCTCTTCCAGGAGAGCATCCCCGTATACCCGGACGACACCCCCGAGCGGCTGGCTAGGCGCGTGCAGCGATTGGAACACAAGTACTATCCCATCGTGGTTGAAGAAGAAGTATGTAGTAGGAAGTAAGAAGTAGGCAGCAAGAATAACTCGTCCCGAAATAGGTTTACATCTTACTCCTTACTTCTTACTCCTTACTTCTTACTCCTTACTTCTTACTTCTTACTCCTTACTTACTACCCCAACCGCCTTCTCCGCCGCCTCCAAAAGCGGCCCGGCACCAAGCGGCCTACCGACGGCTTCCTGCATCCACTGCCGGGGCGTCAGGTTGCCGATCGTAAAGATGCGGTCGATCTCGCTGGCTAGGTTTTTGCCGCGCATCTGCTGTTCCAGCTGAAACTCGATGAGATGACCCAGTGGGTAGGCACTCAGGTAGAGCGGATAGCTGATCATGTGGGAGTATATTGCCAGCACCGGCGAGTCCGTCGCCCCAATGACCGGCGCATAATAGCTGTTCCAAATCTCCCTGGCGATCCGGATGGTTTCGGCTTTCAGCTCTTCGGCCTTAGCCTCCGGGTTTGCGTACATCCACCGCCACACCGCCATGTCGACCAGCGACACGCCCATGATCTCGTAGGTGCCCCAGAGGATGTCGAGGGTGTTCAGGTGTTCGCGCAGGGGGTTGTCCTGTTCGAGCCCAAGGAGTTTGAGGTCTCGTACCTGGAAGATGAAGGCCAGCGCCTCGGTGAAGGCTGTATTGGGCACGCCGTTCAGCATGTAATGGTCCACATCGTGCAGGCTGATCGTCTGTTCCACGTTATGTCCGAGTTCGTGCGCCGCCACGTTAAACCCATTATAGTTCATTCCTTTTTCGCCGATGCGCGTACGCAGGTGCGAGAACTGTGAGCGCATCTGCGCCCCCCAGGCGTGTCCTGCACCCCGGCCGCCTTCCACCACGACCCTGGAGGCGATCTCCTCTGCACGATCAGGTGCAAAGCCCAAGGTGGTCAGCAGGTTGGGAATGTCTTTCTCCACCGATTTGGCATCCGGATACCGCTCAGCGGTAATCTTGTCCAGTTCCGCCTCAGGGATGCCGCTGCGCGCCTTGAAGCCATCGTACCAGATGTCGAAGGGTTCGAGGTCCCGCCCCAGGCACCTGGCGATCAAGGCGCCCACATCTTTCAGTACAGGAGCACTCACCAGCTCCTTAAACAAGGCTTCGACCTCGTCCATGCTCATCTCGAGACCTTCCTCAAAGGCACGCGCCTTGTAGGAAGGATAGTTTGGTGACCATTGGTCCGCCTGTTTGTGCGCATGGAAGTTGTTCAGCAGGTGTTGGTAACGTGTCAGTGGCTCTGGCGGGGCATCTACTTCCTTCCCGCCGCGATACACCTTGTTGCTGAATGGGTTCCAGTTGAGCTCGCGCTGGTTGATTACCTTTTGTGGGATGTCCTGGTCGATGATGCGCTGCATCACCTGGTAGATCATCCGTTGCCTGGCCAATCCTTCTGGCGAGCCATCGTAGTTGGCCTTCAGTTCGTCGCGCAGCCCCCAGTGCGAGATCAGCCGCAGGTCTTCCGGGAAGATGCGCTCACCGTCGTCGTCGACCAGCTGGGACATCACGATGTTGTATTCGGAGATGTAATTGTCGGCTTCGGTACCCACGCGCGACATGTGCTGGTTGACTTCTGCGGGCACGCGCGAGGTGAATACGTCGCCCATCCGGGCATAAGCCCACTCCTGCCTGTCCCACCCGGCACCGTATTGATGCTTTTCCTCCAGGGTGAAGAAAGGAAAGTTCAGGATGGTAAGAAAGGCAATCTTGTTTTTGAACAGGTCTTCGGCCAGGTGGGCGCCCGGGGCAAAGCTGCCGAACAGCACATCCACGGGTTGGATCGGACCCCAGTCAAGATGCAGCGGCTTGTTCAGCTCGAGCATCATCTGGTTGAAATGTCCCCAGATATGTTCGTAGTTGCGGGTCAGCTTATCAAACAAAGCCTTCCGGGCTTCTGCCCCGGCGTGGTAGTGTGCTTCGCAAAAGGCTGCAAATGCTTCTGGTGTGCCGTCTTCTTCGCGCCAGAGGGCAGCAGCCTGTTTTACGCCGCGTGTGATCATCTCGCCATGTGCTTCTCCGTGCTTTTGAATCAACGCGTGG
Organism: Bacteroidales bacterium; assembly: GCA_003552075.1. GTDB lineage: Bacteria > Bacteroidota > Bacteroidia > Bacteroidales > UBA7960 > PUPG01. Next base: position 16,333 of record PUOJ01000124.1, on the reverse strand, counting down.
CTTACTTCTTTGACTTTGGCTTTTGGTATGGTATGCATACGTTCCTCCTTTTTTTCAGAACCGTTTGATGCCTCCCGGTGATGTTTTCCCAAGGACCGGAAGCAGGACGGTCAGTTTGTGAATGACATGTTGGATGTTGGTGGTTGGCTGTTGGCTGTTGGCTGTTGGCAATTTGCAATTGGCTGTTGGATGTTGGCTATTGGTTGTTGGCTGTTGGCTGTTGGCAAGAAGGCCAAAATCTTTTCATGGGTGGTTTCATGCTTTTTGTTCATATTGGCTGCTTTAGAAAACAATACAGCCTGCCACTTGTTTGACTTTTACAAGATAAATCCTATATTTGCAGATAACCCGAACTTTTTCGGATGTTGCAAATGTACTTAAGTCGAATCATAAAAAAACAAAAGCTATGTCAGATTATCACGAACCAGTAGAAGAGTTATCAGAAGAGGCGCGTAATTTCTCACGTGCACTGAAGAGTTTAAAGGAAGAGATCGAGGCGGTTGATTGGTACCACCAACGTGTGGTCACATCCAAGGACAAGGATCTGGCTGCCATCATGGCGCACAACAGGGATGAGGAAATCGAACACGCCTGCATGTCGCTCGAATGGCTAAGACGCAACATGCCCGTTTGGGATGAAGAGCTTCGCACCTGGTTGTTCAAGGAAGGCGACCTGATGGGTGGCCACGGACACGATCACGACGACCACGATGAGGAACACGGTGGTGAATCAGACTCACTCGGCATTGGTAAGATCGACAAGTAGTCCCGAAGCCGGCACGGCTGGCGGACCCTGATCCCAATGACCTTGATTAAATGACTGAATCCGTAAAAAAATTAAAAGGAAAATAATATGGACATTTTAAGAAGATCAAAAGCTCCCATCTCAGACCAGGCATGGGAGGAAATCAATGACACGGCGAAGGAAGTGCTCACCGCGAACCTCTCCGGACGCAAGTTTCTGGACGTGGAAGGCCCAAAAGGATGGGGCTTTGCTGCGCAGAGCACCGGGCGCTTGCACGTGCCCGCTAACCAAAAAGGGCCCGTGAAATATGGCACGCACCAGGTATTGCCGCTCGTGGAGGCCAGGGTTCCATTCAAACTGGACATCTGGGAGCTCGACAACATCGTGCGCGGCGCCGAGGACATCGACCTGGAGGCCATGGAAGATGCGGCGCGTGAAATTGCGAAATTTGAGGAAAAGGCCATTTACGAAGGCTTCAAGCAGGCCAACATCACCGGACTGAAAGACAGCTCCGACTATGACCCCATTCCATTCCCGGATACCACGGAAGACATTCTGGATGCGGTTTCGCTTGGCGTCAGCAAGATGAAGACGGCCGCCATTGAAGGACCATACAGCCTGGTGCTCAACACCGAGCGCTGGCAAAAGGTCAACTCCTTCATCCGGGGTTATCCACTCCGCCGCCAGCTGGAAAACCTGCTGGGCGGAAGCATCATCCTGGCACCCCACGTAAAGGAATCTTTCCTGGTCTCTGAACGGGGCGGCGACTTCCGCCTGGTTCTCGGACAGGACCTGTCCATTGGATACGAATCGCACAATAATAAGACCGTTGAGTTGTATTTCACAGCGTCATTCACCTTCCAGGTGATTGACCCTGCCGCGGTTGTTGTGTTAAAGTAAACGGTGTTCAGACCGTTTGCCTTGCACTTTTTTGGTCATCATAGGCATTTGTTTGAAAGGGCTTCTCCAGGGTTTTGGAGGGCCCTTTTTTATGTGGAAGGGTTATTTGAAGGGGTCGTATTGCCAGGGGTCAAAAAGTCGAAAAGTCGCAAATTCGAAAAGTCGCGGTTTGCGATGAGCCGTTGGCTGATGCCTTATCCTTGGCACGGTGTCGGTATGTTTGCTTAGATTTTGCAGGCAGTTGCACGATTTTTGCTAAAAATTCGTTAGCAATTCAGACATTGGCATATTAAAAATTTTTTTATGGTTCCAGGTATCCTGAGAAAGCAAAACTACGCCACACGGTGCATCCTGTGGGTGAGTTTACTGTTATTGGTTGTATTGGTTTCGGCGAATGACCGGCAGGCAACCAACGAGGCGTTTATGAAAGGAGAGCGTTTCGTTTTCCGGGCCATGTATCACAGCCGTTTTACCGGCAACGTCAACGCCGGTGACGCCTCACTGACCATCAAGCCTGAGACGGTCGTCATGGATGGCGAGCCTACCATGAAGATCGTGGGAAGAGCGAACACCAACAGTTTTTTCAGCATGTTCTTCAGGGTCGAGAACGAGTATGTGTCGTGGTTTCATGAAGAACACCTTGCCCCGGTCAGGTTCACCAAAAACATTCGTGAGGGCCGCAGCCGCCGCAACGCAGATGTGCGGTTCCTTCCCGACCCCGGCCAGGTGGTCAGCAGCGACACCATCATCGAGGCCCCTCCCTTTGTCCAGGACATCATTTCTGCCTATTATTTTGCGCGCACCTTCGACATGGAGGGTGTGCAACCCGGAGACGCCTTTGAGGTAAGCTTTTACCATAGTGATGAAGTGTATGTAAGCCGCATCCTGTTCGAAGGCCGCGAACAGATCACCACTTCCCTTGGGACGTTCAACACCCTCCGCTTTAAGCCCGAGGTGCTGGAAGGCAAGGTGTTCAGCCAGCCTTACCCCATGACACTCTGGGTGTCAGACGACAAGAACAAGATCCCTATACGTGCGGAGTCCGGACTGGTCGTTGGCAGAGCAAGACTTGACCTGGTACAGTTTGGCGGGCTGAAAAACATGATCACCTCCTTTGTGCCCTGATTTATGATAAGTGGCTTTCCGGGTACGCGCAGCAGGAAGGCTTAACGCATGCAATGGAGTGTCAGCACACACAATAATGGTATCCTGCGCATCTTCCCCTGCACAACAATGCCCCGCAACCCGACAATAAGGGTCATACAGGCACCAGAAAAATGGTGGCGTATAAATTTTGACAGATTTTTCCGTGATTTTTTTGTTTTTCGTTAAAAGTTTGTTTAACTTGCTGCTCCGTACGAACTAAACTTGAAAAACCATGGAGAAAGAATTAAAATTTACTGACATTCTGACCAATGCATTCAGCCTTGGTCTGAAAAACCTTTTCCCGGTGATCGGCTGCATCGTCTTGTGGCTGTTAACCATTTGGATTCCTTATGTAAACGTGGGAACCACCATTGCCATTGTCACCCTTCCGGCTGCAATCAGCAAGGGCAAAACCATTAACCCTCTGAGTATTTTTGATAAAGCCAATTACAGGCCTATGGGAGAGTTTTTCCTGGCTGGCGGCCTCAGAAGTCTCATCATCTCTTTTGCCTTCATCTTTCTGATCATCCCGGGCATTGTGATGCAGATCGCTTACACGCTGACCATCCTGCTTGTGGTTGACAAGGGCAAGGGCGCTTCGGAGGCATTGAAGCTAAGTAACCGGGCTACTTTTGGGCATAAATGGACGATCTTTTTCTGGCTGTTGTTCTTTGGTATTGTCCTGCTGACCATCCCTTACTGGATTCTTAACTGGATCTGGACACCGCTTGCAGTGATCTGGATGATCGGGATCAGCGTGATTGGACTGGGCGGCAAGGCTTATATTTATGGTACGCTTACAAAGGATATTCCGGAAGAAGTGTAACACTCTGATCCAACCATGGCCTGCCTTATTCATGTGCAAGCAAAAAAGAAGGATGACCCTGCTTGTGCAAATGCAGGCATAAATCATACAGGATAGCTATTCCACATCCAAAACAACAGGATCAAAAACAGCCTGCGGAGGTCAACCGCAGGCTGTTTTTTTATCCTTTGATCACAATCCGTAACACAGATCAGGAAGCTTCCGGCACCCATATGGACACCGATGCAGCGGGACAAGAGAAGTCTCCCCTTCCTTCAGCGTCGGTGACCACAGGTTCCGCAACATGACCGGTGATGTCGACAAACCTTGTTTCGGGTGCGCTGGTTTGCATTGGGATGGAGCCGGCCTCGCTGTTGCTCAGCACCACCGCGGCACCTCCTGGGTGGTCTTCATTGCCTGTGCGCACCCAGCCAATGCAGTTGGGGTTGTCAAAATAGTCGTGCTCATCGCCGTAGGCGAAGGTTCGCCGGACGTGCAGCATCTTGTCGATCATCCACTGGTGGCTGGCCATTTCCACGTGCTGTTCCTGGCCGTTTTGATCCGTGTCTGTATATGTTGCCCCAAAGTAATCGGCTGCAAACACACAGGGGTATCCGCCTTTTCTAAGCAGAATGAGGGCATAGGCCAGGGGCTTGAACCATGCCTCTACCCGTGACTCCAGCGCCTGTAAAGGCTGCGTGTCGTGGTTGCTTACGATGGTCACCGCCATATCAGGCTTTTCCTTAACCAGCGTGTATTCAAAGATCTTGCTGAGATCATAATCCGCTCCCTGTTGTCCGGCCGCAGCAAAATTATAGTGCAGCACCACGTCGAACAGCATGATGTTATTGTCCGTTCGTTCAATAAACCGATCGAGCGATTCGCTCTTTCCCGACCAGTATTCGCCCACCGCAAAAAGGTGACGGCCGCTATGGTTGCGCAGGTGGTTGAGCCATTCAGTAAAAAAATCCGACTGCACGTGCTTCACCGCATCGAAACGAAAGCCATCCACGCCAGTGGTGTCGAGATACCACTCGCCCCAGTAAAACAGCTCTTTCTTCACGTCCGGGTTGCTGATGTCAAGGTTGCAGCCCATCAGGTAATCAAAGTTGCCTTTTTCCGGGTCCACGCTTTCGTGGAACTGTTTGCCTTCAAACAGGTAAACAGCGTGCTTCTGGTCATCCAGGGCATTGTGGTCAGCGGCATTGAAATGCCACCAGTGCCAGTGCAGAATGGAGTATTTTCCTTTCCTTCCCGGGAAGGTGAAGTGGGTCCACGCCTTGATCTTTTGCTTCTCCCCGACAGGCTCATTCCGGTTTTCGGGGTCATAGGGCGTGGCATTGAACGCTTCTTCGTGGTCGGCACCCAGCTTGTGGTTAAAGACGATGTCGGCATACACCTGCATGCCGGCATGCTTTGCCGCCCGGATGGCCTCCAGGTACTCATCGCGCGTGCCGTATTTGGTGCGTATGGAGCCTTTCTGATCGAACTCGCCAAGGTCAAAGAGGTCGTATACGCCATAACCCACATCGGAAGCACCGCCAGCTCCTTTATATGCCGGCGGCAGCCACAGGGAGGTGAAGCCGGCCTTTGCCAGCTCCGGGGCTTTTATGGTCAGCTCCTTCCACCACGAACCATCGTCCGGGGTATACCAGTGAAAGAACTGCATCATGGCGCCGTTGTATTCAGTCATTTTGCTGTTGTTTTATTCATTTTTTTAAGTTGCAAAAATACACAAACAATCATTGCTGTAAGTTGTTCGATGGTCTTTGCTGTATGCTTCAGATCATATGAAAATTGTACCGTTTCCAGGTGATGACCGCCGGAAGCTGATGAACGAGGCAGCCTCAATCTTAAAAGCATGGCTCGTCCTGAAAAGGTGTACACAATTTACACAAAAAAACCAGGTCGGATCAGCATTCAACTAAACCGGTGCGCTGAAAAAGCTGCATGATGACTGTCAGGCCGCTGAATATGGCATCATCGGACGACCAGGAGAGCATGTCATGTCAAGGGCTTGAAGGTGTGCGAAATGCGGGTACGCGTCAAAGGATGACTGCACAACTGATCATTCAACTGCTGTGAACAAACAAGGCGTTCACAGGAATAATTTCTGCATAAAGGCAATTTCACGGGCAAGTACCGCGTTTATGAGCTGTAATCCGGCCCCTGGCCTCCACTGTTTCACCAAATACAACAGATATCGCCGCTATTTACCATTGAAAAATGATTTGTCCTGTGCTTACACTGCTTTTGTGCAGGACTTATTAAAATCTTTAAATCATTGCGGCGATGAATATTCAAAAGGAGTTGGCAGAGTTTTTTGTGCTTGGCTTTTTTGCTGTCATCAGCAATATGACCCAGGATCCCTTTCCCCGCGTTTCCCATCCCATCTGTATTGAAGCAAAACAAGAGAAAGTAAGTGCGAGCAGGACGATCTCACCCCACATGCGAGGGGCGCTGAATTTATGTGGCCCTGGCACGCCATCCTTGTACACCCTGCTTGAAGAATCCGCGCATGGCATTCCCGACAGCGTGGAACGATCCCGGCGCAACATGGCTTAATGTATGAAGCACCATGCAACAGATATGACATGAAGAGGGATGAACCCTCCATTCCAAAGAATTGACGCACAGGGATATGCTTTTATCGCACTGATTATATGGCACCTGGAATATGCATAACCACCAGTCAGATAGTTGTCAAAATTCAGCAAACCATCAGTGGATGACCCGAATATGTGTAGCGTCCAGGAAAGACCTTTACCTCCAGGTGACGGATCATGTCATCTTGATCCGTAGTCAGTTTTTCATGTTTGCATAAGCATGATTGTTGAAATGATTCAGTTGATATGCCAGCAAGCACATCGTTCATATGAGCTACTATGCAATGACAAATCGTCTAGAGGAAAACACAATTTTTTGTGAGACGTTAAATAAATTAACAGAAAAATTTTTAATATTGTAAGCCATTAGAAAAAGACTCAAAATAGGCGATTGAATGCCTCAAGGTTGATGATTGGGCTGTTTTAAGGCATCATGTAGGATTGGAGGAAAAACCTTCGTGCGGCCAACATCCAGCAATGGGCACCTGCCAGCATGGCAAACAACAAGGGTAAAGCCATCAAAAACGCACAGGACTGCTGCCTCGGGCATGCACATGAACCGAGCCATGTCAATCAAGAATGACACGCACGACGATAAATATTGCTTGGCGAGCTCCATATAACCAAAACATAAAAATGATAAACACATGAAGACAAGAAACAAAAGCTTGTTCAGAATCTTTGCTTATACAGGATTGCTGTTGATTGTTGCAGCGGGTTGCGACAAAGATGACGACAACGGCAAAGCGGACACTTTAAAGGATGTTGATGGCAATGTGTATCAGTCCACTGTAATCGGGGATCTTGAGTGGATGGCAGAAAATCTGCGTACCAGCAATTACGCAGACGGAACACCTATTCCTACGGGACTGGACCCCATCGGATGGGGAGGCACCGAGGCGGGTGCTTATTCCGTTTATCCGCACGATGGATATGATGGGTCAGTGCAACCGCCCGATCCTGTTGAAGGAATCAACTCAGCTGCTGAGATGGTAGCTGCCTACGGCAAGCTCTATAACTGGTTTGCCTTAAATGATCAAAGAGGCTTATGCCCTGAAGGCTGGCGCATTCCGACTGCGCAGGAATGGGAAAGCCTTGTAAGTGATGCCGGAGGTCAGTCAGCTGCTGGCAGGGCATTAAAATCAGCGAGGACAGCTTATGGGCCAGACGGAGAAACCTCTGGCGTGGCCACAGATGAACACCCAAGGTGGCGTTATCATCCATTGGATGTGTATGGCCTGGACACCTACGAGTTTTCAGCGCTTCCTGCAGGAAGCAGGAATGCAGTTCACCCTCCCGTCTGGAGTGACTATGATTACTATTCTTTGTATAACAATGTGGGAGAATGGAGCATTTTCTGGTCATCTGACGAATCCTCAGCCCATAATGCAAGTTCCTTTGCAATTGGCCATGGTGGTGCACAGGTTTACTACCATACTGGCTCTAGTAAACGCAATGGCTATAGCATCCGTTGCGTAAGAACCGCACAATAACAGACTCCGACCAACTCAAAAGTGCAAGGCGATATAGTTGATTAGTTGACAGTTGGCCTCAGGCGTTCTAATGGTCAGTCCAGGACAAGCACTCCGAGCGTAGAACGAGACACATCATCAGGCAATGTGGTCACGGTGTCAACCTGTGCTTCTTCAGTAAGATTGTTTGTGCGGAGCAGGAGGTCTGTGTCCCTTAATCCAAAGTATGCATAACTGTTATCATGGGAAAATTGGGGGGACCTTGCCCAGTTGGGGATTGAGATTTCCACCAGTTCGCTTTGAAAGAAGTCATAGTACCGCAAGATGTTCAGTGTAGGGTCACTCAAATAACCTTCATCGCTCCAGAATACCCTATTGGTTTTATCTGCGCTGGGCAAGTCCAGCGTTGTGGTGGCGCCTGTTTCTATGTTGAAAAGCTTCCTCGTGCCGTCAAAATTTACGTACAGGTGTTTGCTGTCGTCTGTCATGCCGTATAGATGGGAAAACCCATCCCCTTCTTCACACAAACGTGTATATTCATGCGTCTCAAAATCATATTTGAACAAAAATGTGCTTCCCCAGATAACTTGCCCGAAATCCACTCCTTCAGCTTGAACGGCTCCATAAGCAAAACGACCGTCTCTGGATAAAAAAGTGGCCCTGAGCTTCCCAGCCTCCAGGTTTGGATTTGTGACTTCAGGCTGAGATACCACAAAATCATGTGGTTTGTAGGCGGCTTCCTTTTCGCCTGTTGCAGGATGGTACCTGACCATGCGCTCCCTGTATTGATCACTATAGTGCAGTTCATGCGAGCACGACCAATATAACACATGTCCGCTTTCGCTTACGCGGATTTGTTGGTCATTGATAAAGCTCCAGCGGTATTGGTTTGAGTCAAAACCAAAAGCCGTTCCGGCTGGAAGCACTGGCAGGGTGTCCAGTTGGCCTGTGTTGACATCAATCCAGACACCCCGTCTTCTAACGCCTGTTCCGCTGTATGATTCAGGACACAGCTCCGCATGTAGGCTAAGGGCTACCAGGTCTTCACTAACGCTGACGTACCTGTCCCACCTGTAATGTCTCCGCGGATAGACATCAGCAAGTTTCTCAAAAACAGGTTCGCCGCCCGAGATGGTCATGATGCCCAGATAAGAGTCGGGATCGATGTCATCGCCTGGGACGTGCAGGGACAAGAATTGACTGGTTTCTGCGGGTGAAGTATCGTCTGTTTCACAGGAATGAAGCAAGGCGAAAGAAAAGGCCAGTAGTAAAAAAATTGAAAAGGTTGTCTGTCGGAAGAATGATTGCATGGCAATAGGTTTTGAGGTTGATGAATGTCAGTTTATGCACAAGTTGGGCAACTGATCTTTATAAACACTTGGTTATAAGCTTTGAAATCATTTAATAAGTGGGAATCCGCAAGTTTATATAACTTGTTAATATATATCGAAACTATGGCTTTCTATACTAAATTCAAAACATAAATCTTTGTTTTTAACAAATTATAACAAATTTTTGGGTCTGCTTGAAGATGAAAGTTGGTACGGCAACGCGCAAGATTTGCCGCTAATAATTGTCTGATTTGTTTTACTTCCTTTTATAAAGCAAATTGACTTTTAATATCAGATACCCAGGATTACCTCGCAAGCGGCTAAATATCTTGTTTCCCCCTCCTGGGCTCAAACCAGGAATCCTATGTTTAAAGATCATTGCAAATCGCTGATGTGTATCTATTCTTAGTGACATCATACAGTAAAGTGTCACCATATATCAAAAAAACAATGATTAGTTGCGATTTAAAAAAAGATTTGCTAGCTTTGATAGGTTAATTTAGATATTTTATAAGGGATAAGAAAAGAGCAAATACAGTAAAAATAGCAAACAGCATAAACACAGTAACAACCATAAACAAAAAACATGAAAGCATTATTTGTATTGTTAATGACATTTTGTATTTGTTTTATTGGCAGCGCCCAGACAGCCTCAGAGTACGTTGAGAGGGGGAATACAATGTATGAGCTCAAAGTATATCAAGGTGCCATAGCATACTACAATAAAGCCTTAGGGATCGACCCCCGTTATGCGAAAGCATATCATAACAGGGGGCTTGCAAAGGCTCGTCTCCAAGATTACAGGGGGGCTATAGCAGACCACACGAAGGCCATAGAGATAAACCCCCGGTATGCGAAAGCGTATCATAACAAGGGGCTTGCAAAGGCTCGTCTCCAAGACTACCGGGGCGCTATAGCAGACCACACGAAGGCCATAGAGCTTGACCCCCGTTATGCGAAAGCATATCATAACAGGGGAATTGTAAAGGTTCGCCTCCAAGACTACCGGGGTGCCATAGTAGACTACACTAAAGCCATAGAGATTAACCCCATGGGCGCCAAGGCCTATTATAACAGGGGGCTTGTAAAGATATGGTTAGGGCAAAAAGACAGCGGCTGTTTAGACTTAAGCAGGGCCGGAGAGCTGGGCTTTGACAGAGCCTATGATGTGATTAGAAGGCGCTGTAATTAATTAATGATTGATATTGCCTTGCATTATTCAACGGCCACACAAAAGATCATTGGCTGCAATGATTTTCTGGTGATGGGTTTAAATGCTAAGTAAGAAGCTTCCCCGTCGAATCCAGCTCCGGTTGAGTTCTTATTTGCGCTCCATATAATATAATTATAGCATCACCCGTTTTTTTACCGTGGTTAATCGATTTTCCTGAGCTAGAGAAATCACCTGTTTTATCAACTTGCCTGATATTATCATGGACGACCAGTATTGTCAAAAACTCTTGAAGGATGCAATTCTTATCGTGGCGGCCATTAGCCTCAACTTCATAAAAGACCATTACGGGATTAACCAGCCACGACAAATTGACCCGGAGCAATATCTAACGGAGTGGCATGAAAAATACTCTTTTCTGCAAGGAACTTCCGAGGAGAGACCTGAATATCCCGAATCACGCTGGGAAAATGTAGATCCAAGATTCCGGAGGTTGCATGAAGTCCTAAATCGTAGTCAACATAATTCAAACATTATGAATGCTGGGCATTCCACCCGTGAAACCAAGCCTGCTATTGATGAATCCGAGGCATTCCCAGATACTACAGCCTGTGGGTTGGTTTTCTTTATTGACCAGTTGTAATCGGCAAATAACCTTGCCTGGTTTTCGGAAAACAAGAATGTAGTGATTCCTAACAGGTGCTTAACTGGAACCCCCGTTCCAGGATATTCCAGCAATGCCCCAGGCATCATAGGGTTAGCAGGTTGTTAATCAACATGTTACTGGTAAATCTGGAACATTTCTACCTGAATCAGTGGCAAAGTGGTGAACCTGAATAAAATTCCGAGCTTCCAAATCGAGCTCAATAACAATGGATGCTTCGCTGATTCTCAAATGTTGTTAATTCTGTTGATTAGATAATTCTGCGGAAGCGAATAATTACAAAGCTTATCATTAATACAACACCCAGGTAGATCGCCCAGCTTGATAATGGCACAGGAACAGGGTCTTCTTCTTCCTCCAAAGGAAGTGGGATTAGGTTCCCTCCGTCTGGCAGTGCCACAAACAGGCCAAATTCCGGAGCGTTTTTTTGGTCATCAGGATTGAGGAATCCGGATGCCAGCACAACCAGTGCCTGGTTTTCCAGCCCAAGAGTTTCCAGAGGTGCCTGGTATGCAGCTACCGTGGGTTCACCGGACTCGTCCCGTACCTCAAGGATGTAGTCCTCGGTGGCCAGTTCGAGATAACCCGCGAAATCACCGAAGGAAAAATCACCGATGATCTCACCTTGACAAAGGCGGTTTCCCAAATGCTGACCGTGGGGGCGTCTGTGGAGCCATGGAAGGCAAGCACATCGGTGTTGCCACTTTCTTTTGCTTCTTCCTGACCCTGATCGAAGATGAAAAAATTAAAGGCAAGTGCCTTATCAATCAAGTCACCGGCAGCCACCACAATATATGTTTCGTCGGCTTCGAATTCCACGATTGTGTTAAATACACTTGCACCGATACCTGCACCGGCAGGAGCAATATCCAGTTCAAGTTCTACTCCGGCGGGCACATCCAGGAACTCTGTTGCCTGGCGGAATCCAACATCATCGAGGAAAATATCGCCGTTGACGAAAATGTCCACTTCTCCTACAAGTGCTGCGTTGTGGATGATTTGTGCGCGGGCAAACTCATCTTCCTCTTCCAAGATTTGCACTCCAAAGTCCATGACTGATCCCCATTGAAACTCACCACACGGATCCAAGGGGAGTTCTGCGGGAAATAAAATTGAGTTTTCCCATTGCATAACACGCATCACGGTATTACCGGGTGCAGCATCAGCAGGCACGGCAAACGTGATTTCCACAGGACCATCCCAAGGGGCGGTTCCTGGGGTTCCTTCACTTTCGTGGATCAGGTCATCCGTTCCAAACACAAAATCTCGGTCCCAGTCAATCCATACGGATCCTGCTCCAGCTAAATTGCCGCTGCAGCTTCCGAATTCAACAAAAAGCGTATAGGTCTCCCCCCGATAAAGGTCAACAACCTGGTCGGTAAGGTCTTCAACGCCTGTAACACCCGGACATACCCCGTCATGGTCAATTTCCGTATCGTTTTCTCCAGCGATGGAGACATTTTCCACGTTGGAGTCAATGGTTCTAGTTGGTCCGGCAAGACAATACGGGGGAGGATCTTCTGTGGTGATGGTCAGGTCAAAATCAGGGATACAGTCGGGAGTCGGCCATGTGGAGATCATGATGTAATAGGTGCCGGCTTCAAGTATTTGTTCTATCTCCCGAATACCGGTGCTTCCGGTACTGGGAGCAATGCAATCGGTTCCTGGAGGAGGACATTGATCGGTCAGCAACATACCCGTCCATCCGGTACCCTTGGGGTCCATGGTGATGGTCACCACTTGTTTTTCCGTAAGGGTAAACTGGTAGTGGATGTCTTCTCCGGTGTCGAAGCCTCCAAGGCAAGTATTTTCATAATTATTGCCCCTTCCGCAGGTGGTCTGTTCAAGATCCTCAAACGGGAATGCGTCAACAATGATCGGGTCGGTGCAGTCGTCTCCAGCCACAGAGGTTGCTGGTGTAACTTCCTCTTCCATCACATTTGACAGATTAAACGTAGACCATAATCGGTCCTTTTCTCGCTCATCTTGTGAAAAAACGTTTACCATTCCCATAAGAAAGAGTAAAATCACAATAAATGTGAGTTTTTGTTTCATGATGATATTATTTTGGTTAATAGATAAATTTAAAATAGAATTAATAGAATATACAATTATAATGATAAAAAATAAATTTTTAACACCTTTTTTTAGGCATTTTAACATATAAAATCTATCCGGACATATTTCTATCGAAAAAACTTGGTTGAGTCTCTGTTCCTGCGCTTCCAGAATGGAGATGCCAGTTAGCAATTTATCAGGCATGTACGAGGATTGAGAGTACGTTGGAACAAAAAATAAAAAATGTACCTATGGACCAATTCAAGCTCGCTGCGGCGGGTGCTTTTTTAAGACCTCAAATGATCGCACAGTGGGTTGCAACCAGGAATTAAATGTTGAGATATTCAGTGCCGGTGGGGTTTGTGATGGAGGAATGGACAGACAATTCTTTACATAATCTTGACAGTCTTGACATTTTTAGGTTGTAATTTTCCAATGTGATGTTTTGATGAAAAAGATAGCAGATAAAAATACAATATGGCATTTTCTGTATATGAGATTATATCCAAATCAAACCCAAAAGGAGGAACTCCCATGAAAACAAAAACCCTGATGGTGGCCCTGGCCACATTGCTAATCGGCACCCTGAGTTTCTGGGCCTGCCAGAAAGACGAGATCGCATCCGAAGAGCCGGATACCATTGAGCACATTGTCCATAAAACCGGGCAAGTTAATCCTGATCACCATGCACATTGCATTGACCCGGATAGTCCGGTGTATCTCGAAATGACCCAGCAGGACGTTATTACCTGGGGCAACCCACGCAACCCACACGCTAAAGCCGTGGATATTGTTTATTACAACACCCTGACACATTTCGTACTCAGGGTCAAAAGCACGCACGGCTGGTCAGACCTTGTAGTTGACGGTGAATCTGTATGGGTGGATGACCCGGTAAGTGAAGATACTTGGGCTGAGTATTCGGTTGAATTACCCATTGATTGGTCGGCCGATGATGTATACAGCTTTACCCTGGCGGTTACAGGTTTTGGACCATCTGCTTTGTTTGATGTGGATTACCACCTTATAGGTGTTTGTGATTTTGGTGATTCCTTTATTACCACCTGGGATACCAGTCTTGGGGAAGGCACTACCGTGACTCTCGGACTGGCTGGCAGTGTAGACGCGACAATCCACTGGGGCGACGGGACCGTTTCGCAAGTTACTTCCCCGGCCCCCCATACCCATGATTATGGTACTGACGGCATATACAATGTGAAGGTCACCGGAATAGTGACAGGTTACAACAGCCACTTTAATGGTGGCCCAATCTCGGAGCGGCAGAAGCTGGTGAGCGTGAATAGCTGGGGGGCCACAGGCTTTTTAAATCTGAGTCACGCTTTTGACGGCGCTTCAAATTTGGTTGCAGTGCCTAGCCACTCGGATGGACTCGAAAACGTTAAACTAATGAATCGCATGTTCCAGGGCGCAAGCGCTTTCAACCACGACATCGCCGGCTGGGACGTCTCGAGCGTCAACAACATGGAAAGCATGTTCATTTATGCGTCTTCGTTTAACCAGAACATTGGTGGCTGGGATGTCTCGAGCGTTACTGACATGGGCCAGATGTTCACAGGTGCGTCTTCGTTTAACCAGAACATTGGCAACTGGGATGTCTCGAGCGTTACCAATATGAGCTATATGTTTTGCGATGCGACGTCCTTCAACCAGTATATAGGCGGCTGGGACGTCTCGAGCGTTACCAACATGGAAATAATGTTCAACCGTGCGACCTCTTTCAATCAGGACATCGGCAGTTGGAATGTTTCGAGTGTTACTAACATGGGCTACATGTTCCGAGATGCGAGCGCCTTCAACCAGGACTTATCCGGCTGGTGTGTAGAGCTGATCCCGGAAAAGCCCGTGCATTTTGATCTCGGTGCGACAAGTTGGATGCTTCCGCGGCCCGTTTGGGGAACTTGCCCAGTTGGCCAAGAGATACCGAAACGGAAGTTGTAGATGTAACCAACCCCGCCACGGGCAAAACCTGGATGGGCCGTAACCTGGGTGCTAGCCGTGCAGCCATCAGCATGAACGACGAAGAAGCTTACGGCGATTTATACCAGTGGGGAAGGGCGGCCGATGGCCACCAGAAGCGCAACTCCCCAACAACCACTACCCTGAGCAGCATCGACCAGACCGGGCATGGGAACTTTATTTTGTCCTTCAGAGACTACTATTGGGATTGGCGCAGCCCACAAAACAACAACCTGTGGCAGGGAGTAAACGGGGTAAACAACCCTTGTCCCATAGGTTACCGGCTGCCTACAGAAGCCGAACTCGACGCAGAGCGTCTAAGCTGGAGCAGCAACAACAGTGCCGGGGCCTTTGCCTCGCCTCTTAAGTTGCCCGTTGCCGGCGAACGCCACTACGGCCATGGTTCGCTCATCCTTGTAGGCTCCTACGGTCGCTATTGGTCAAGTACCGCACAAGTTTCTCCGATAGGAGTCTGGAATTCTCGGGGCCTGTCCTTCCACGTCAATGGTGCCTATATAAAAAGCTACTTCCGCACGCGCAGTAAATCCGTACGTTGCCTTAAGGATTAGAAGGACACTTTGATTTATTTTCACTTTGATTTATTTCAAACCCCTTTATAATCGGCACATTGAGTTAATCAGCCACCCGGTTGGTCTGACGATTGAAGATGAGGTCCTCTATTTCAAAGATTGTGAAGTATTTGTGTGGAAATGATAATCAGTGGCACTCGCTGCGGCGAGTGCTTTTTTTATGCTTAGTGGGTTTTGTTGAACAAATTCCAAAAGGTCGTAGGATGGAAACATTCACACGGGAGAATCGGCTTGAAGATGCAATTGGTGCAGTGAAGAGCAAGGTTTGATGGAGAAAATTGTCTGCTTTTTTTCAGTTCTGGCTATATAAACGAGTTTTGACCTGGAAAAAAAGAGACACTTTCCTGCGCAGGGAAACTTCCAGGTGGTGTCATTAGAGAGTCCCATAAGCATTATCAGTGCCAGGCCTACGACAAAGCTTCGCGTATATATTTTATTTGTTAATGTATGTAAAAAGCTTCATGTATTTATTGTTCATAGAAATATTTGCTAACTTTACAGAGGCGTTAAACAAATATTTAATTAATTCGTTGACAATGAAACAGCTATTCTCTTTGTTATTGCTATGCATCCCTTTTCTCATACAGTCCCAGCACGGCTTTGTGTTTGCCGGGGGAGATGCCACAGACGCAAGTGGCGCTGTTAGTTATTCTGCCGGACAGGTTTTTTTCCACACCTTTTCATCTGGTGATGGTGCATTGGCAGAAGGACTGCAACAGCCCTATGAGATCTCCATTGTAACCAGCATTGAGGAGGGCGAAGACATCGAATTGCGTTTCTCGGCCTATCCCAATCCGGTGAGTGACATGCTGTACCTGGATGTGAAGGATGCGGAAAGCAAGGACCTGCAATACCAGCTGCTGGATTT
>PUOJ01000064.1 GCA_003552075.1 Bacteroidales bacterium | reverse complement strand
GATATCCTTTATATCTGAATTGGTAAAGGTCAGTGTATATTCGGTATCCGGAGTGAGATTTATCAGGTTGATGGTAAGGTTTTTCGCATCGGTCCAGTTTAGTTCTAGACTCGCCGCTGGTTGTATGGTTACGGCATTTTTTGCTGAGTCTATTGGCTTAGAAAAAGATGCATTCAAAGTTCCGTTTAGAGCTAATCTAGTAGCGGTACCATCATGACAGATATCTACTGTCGGTGGAGCGAGGTCCAAAATCGGTATGGTGTACTCCGTGGACCAACTTATTTGATCGACGCTGTCAACTGCTTGGATCTGATATTCTAGAACACATTCTTGACCGGTAGCCGGTATGGTGGCGGTGAAGGTATCACCGGCTGTCCTGTTCATCGATATGTTACCCATCAAACCGTTATACCAATAATTCAACGTGACATTCTCGATGTTGTAGGAAGAAGTTATTACAACCTCTACGACCATATCGTCCTCCATATGATGTCTACTGGGAGCATCATGAGTGATCTGAGGTGCAGTCGTGTTCACGGTAAAGGTGATATTTTCTCTAGCTGAGTTCCCTGCGATATCATATACTTTAACTTCGACGATATAGGTACCCTCTTCTAGGCCTACAAATGTATAAGAATCGTTGGAACCCTTGTTCACCCATTCCCCTTCGTCGATCCGTATCTCATAATGACTGATATCGGAATTGATCGGGGTTCCATTCCACTGAACAGTGACGTTATTGGAAGGGATCATCTCTTCTTGGATTGGATGGACTATGTCGATCATTGGATCGCTCCTGTCCATCATGAACGTTACATCCTTTACCGCTGAATTACCGACATTGTCGTAAGCTCTAACGTAAACGGTATGTTCCCCCTCTTCAAGGTCGACGAATCGATGCGAGGTTTCGGTGGATTTGTTAATCCACGTGCCATTGTTCAACCTTATCTCATACCGGTCGACCCCTGTAACTTCATCAAAAGCGGTCCATTCTACTTTAACATCTGTAGATGATATAGCTTCATCTGGGTATGGATAGGTAATATTTATGACCGGGCCGGTAACATCGACTATGAATGACTTACTATCTACTGCATGATTACCAGCAGTATCGTATGCTTTTACCTCTATGGTATGTATCCCATCCTCTAATCCCTCTATGGTACAGTTAGTGGCGTAATCCGCATCGATCCAATCGCCTTGGTTCAATCGGTATTCATAGGAATCGATCCCTAATCCAGTATTCCCATCACATGCGGACCATCTAACCGTAACATTTCTGGTGGTAAACAACTGTCCTTCTTCAGGAGAGGTTATGTCTACAGACACACTTTGCCACCATAAGAACGGATAAGTTTGATCTTCCACCATCCACCATGTATCTAAGAAATCCCATCCCTCGGATGTGTAAGTGCTCTGCTCCATCATTTCATCAGTGCTCTTACCTACACCCATAGCTGAAGTGTTCTGGCCAGAGGATTCTTCATCCCAGAAATTGGCAGTATCCTCAAAATCCTCACCGTCATCTATCGAACCTACGAATCCACCCACACTGCTGTTGCCTTGAACCGCACCTGTCGAATATGAATATCGGATCGGCGCATCTCTGTGGTATCCTACGAGACCTCCGACTGAAGAATCACCGTATACGCCACCGATCGTGTATGAATGAGAAATGGTGCCTATGTTATATGCAACAAGTCCTCCAACATAATCTTTACCAATCACATCACCATATGCATATGAATTGAATATTGTACCACTATTGTATCCAATAAATCCACCGGTGTAGCTATTGGATCCGTTGACATCCCCTATCGAATAAGAGTTCTGAATATGTCCTGAATTTGAACCAACATGCCCTCCTGCTTGAAAGAATTCAGTTACAGTCACATTTCCTTCTGAAGAAGTATCATTTAGATAACCTCTATTCCAACCAACCAATCCACCACATCTACCACTACTGATCAAATCCACTGTTACATGTGAATTCTGAATTGTTCCCCTGTTAACTCCAACGAGTCCTCCTAAATAACTGGTTCCATTTACATTACCATGGGTATAAGAATTCATTACCGTGCCTGTGTTATGTCCAGCAAGGGCGCCCACATAAGAATAACCCACAATATTACAACCTTTGATCACAGTATTTTTGACAACGCCATCCATAATGTTTCCAAACAAGCCTATATGTGATGCAAAGGGGAGATCTATTTCCAGGCTATATATGGTGTTATTGTTACCATTGAATTTGGCTCTAAAGTAAGGTATGTAAAGCCCTGGTGTGCTCGATAAATCGATATCATTCTCAAGCTGAAATGAAAAGGAATCATTTCCAGCAAACCCTAATAAATCTCTTAATCCATCTTCACAACTGATCTCATAATGGTACCCATCATGATTCAACGTTTCATCATAGTCTTGTATGTTTAATTTTTTATCATTGGAAAACCAATCGTAATATTGGTCTTTGAATAGGCCTCCAATAGTTATATGATGTTCGCCGTTGATTAAAACTTGGTCTATGTTATAATGGGAGTTCTTTATAGTTCCAGCAGAAGCATGGTTTCTGCCAATTAGACCTCCTACGTTCGCCTCGCCTTCTACATCTCCATAAGAGTATGACTCCTTCACACTACCGCTGTTAGATCCTACTAACCCCCCTACACGAGTTGTTCCCATAACATTACCGGTAGAATAGCTGTTTTCTATCGTATCTGAATTAATTCCAACCAAACCACCAACCTGAGTGTAATCACCAGATACTACAACATCACCTGATGCGTATGAATTTGATATCAAACCAGAATTTTCTGATACTAGACCGCCAGCCATAATAATTCCAGTAACATTCCCAAGTGCATAAGAGTTATTAATTACTCCATTCCAGTTTAAACCTACCAGACCGCCAGCTGAATGCCCTCCATCCATGTTTGCATAGGTATATGAACTGCTGATAATTCCAGTATTATATGCCGTAATTCCACCTATGTAAAGTCCATCTGCTATTGTGATATTCGTAAAGCATTTTTCAATTTGCCCGCTATTACGGCCAACAAGTCCACCAGTGTAAAAAAAACCGCCCATCAAATCCGTATCATTAACCGAAGATTCTTTTATTAAGCCTTCGTTGTTTCCCACTAACCCCCCCAAATCTTGAGAAGATGAAAGATTTCCAGATGAGTGAGCATTCTCAACGACGCCGTGATTTATGCCTATAAGCCCACCAGCAGGCCCCCGTCCTGTTAAATTAGTATCAATCATAGTTATGTTTTTTATGGACCCTGTTTCAACTATTCCGAACAAACCTATATTTGATCCGAACTGTAAATCAACAAACAGATTGGAGATCGTGTGACCATTTCCATGAAAAACTCCTGAAAAACGCGGTATGTATAATCCAGGATTTTCCGATAAGTCTATGTCGCTTGTCATCTTAAACTTGTATCCCTCCGTACTGAACCCAAGCATATTTCTTAGTCCATCTACATTTTCGATCTCATAATGATCCTGATTCGGTGCGAGTGTATCACCATAATCTGCTATATCGAGTGAAAGGTCGTTGTTAAGCCAGTCTAGAAATTGCTCTTCAAAAAGCCCTCCAACAGTTATATGGTGCCCTCCATTAATTGTTACATCATCGATATTGTAATACGAATTATATAAAGAGCCATCATTTGATCCAAGAAGACCCCCTATAGAATTTGAAGTGCCGTTAACATCACCTAAAGAATAAGAATCTTGGATGAAACCCGAGTTTGCCCCGATCAGTAAACCTACACGACTTCTTCCGCTAACTTCTGCATTTGTACTTGAACTTCTTACTGTGCCTTTGTTTACCCCAACGAGTCCACCTAGATCATTGGTTCCATACATATTACCATTGGCATGAGTGTAGTTGATCAAGCCCGAATTCAAACCTACTATGCCTCCCACGTAACTATTATAACCAGCAATATCACCAATATAATACGAATCAAAAATCACACTTTCATTGTTAAATCCTACTAAACCTCCAACGTACCTTCCAGTTGCGTTTAAATCTCCCTGTACCCCCACAGATGATATCGTACCATCACTTCTACCAGCGATAGAACCTACGTATCTATTCCCACTTATGTTTGAATCGTTGAGGAACACAGATTCAATGTTTGCTTCTTTATCTATACTGCTAAAAAGACCGACATAATCATCTTCCGTTCGATTTATATACAATTCCTCGATCGAAAAATCATTGCCGTTAAAGATACCTGTAAATTGAGCTGATTTGTTCCCGATCGGTTCGAATCCTGCCCCATCATTCCACTCGCTGGTCTCACTCGCATCTATGTCATCTATAAGTTCATAATGGGCTCCCAGGTCTAAACTGATATTCTGTAGTTGGTGAACATCTTCGATCTGGTATGGATCATCCTCAGTCCCACTACCACCTGCAAATGATCCTTCGTGAAATCCAGCCCTCTTCACTTGTAATTCATCTTGATTGCTTATACCGGCACTTACCACACTCACCAAAATGCAAAATAATATACACATAACGAACAGTTGTTTTTTCATCTATCTCACCATGGTTACTCTAAAGGTATTCGATCTAGTCGTTGTTCCGATCAATCTTCGTTTTTCGTGAATCTTTTCATATCTATGGGTAATCATCATCACACCTGCATTTCTCTTTTCACCCGGACGTATCGACCCTGGTGCTTATCAAGTGATATCTATGCTCTAGCAGGGGTACATAAGTGTCTATTAAAAATCTTACGATGTTGGAGGCTTCATCCCGAAACTATTTTAATTAGATTACATACTAATTATAATTGCCTTGGGATGCACTAACAAAAGGATGAACCCTAAGGTAGTACAGCAAGTAAACAGAGAAATTGATTCTCTGT
>PUOJ01000088.1 GCA_003552075.1 Bacteroidales bacterium | reverse complement strand
GCACCTTTGATGCCCTTCCGGGTAACAGATACCAGCGTCTCGACATACAAGCCATTCTTGACATAGATGGACCGCAGGAGGTCGTAAAGGGTCATATCCTGTGACCTGGCCCATGCTGCAGCTTCCGCTACCATGCAACAACTGATCACGGCATCTTTGTCACGCACAAGGTCACCCACCAGAAAACCATAACTCTCCTCACCACCACAAAGAAACTGTTTGCTGCCTTCAAGCAGTCGCATCTTTTCTGCGATGTATTTAAAACCGGTAAGTACATCCATGGACTCCACCTGGTAATCAGCAGCTATCTCGCTAAGCAGGTCCGTTGTCACAATGGTCTTCACAATGTACTCATCACCCTGTAGCTTGCCCTGC
The DNA here is from genome assembly GCA_003552075.1 of Bacteroidales bacterium. Classification (GTDB taxonomy): domain Bacteria; phylum Bacteroidota; class Bacteroidia; order Bacteroidales; family UBA7960; genus PUPG01. The sequence continues at coordinate 4,570 of PUOJ01000088.1, read as the reverse complement.
TGCTGCATCTGCTCCAGCACATACCAGGTGAGGATGCTGGCACATTGATTGCCGTTCAAAAGAATGAATTTGCCTTTGTCATCCCTGATGCCTACCCCGAGCCTGTCCCCATCCGGGTCTGTCGCCATCACCAGGTCAGCATCCACTTCCTCTGCTTTTGCAAGCGCCATCTCAAAAGCAGCCGGTTCTTCCGGGTTGGGAGATTTCACCGTAGGAAAATTGCCATCGGTTACATCCTGCTCCGGCACATTATACACTGATTTAAAGCCAAAAGCCTCCAGGGCCTGGGGTACCAGCCTTACCGTAGTGCCATGAATCGGCGTAAACACGATCGGAAGGTCACTTTGCGCACGGTTGTTTTCCGGGTTAAGCGAAAGGGCACTGATTTGCCTGATATACTCACGGTCAAAGGATTCGTCCAACTGGGTGATCAGGCTCATATCGCCATCAAAGCGCACATCCTGGACACTGGTTTTTTTCACCTCTTCGATGATGTTTTTATCGTGTGGCGGAACAAGCTGACCGCCGTCATCCCAATAGACCTTGTAGCCATTGTATTCAACAGGGTTATGGGATGCAGTGATCACAATACCAGCCTGGCAGTTGAGTTCCCTGACGGCGAATGAGAGCAGTGGCGTGGGCCGCAGGTCATCAAACAGAAAAACCTGTATGCCGTTGGCGGTAAGTACATCTGCAGTGATCCTGGTAAAAAAATCACTGTTGTTGCGGCAGTCATGTGCAATCGCCACTGAGGGACGCTTGATGGCAGGAAAGGATCTGAGCAGATAATCTGCCAATCCCTGCGTGGCCATTCCTACGGTGTATCGATTCATCCTGTTGGTGCCCACGCCCATGATGCCACGCAAGCCACCCGTTCCAAACTCCAGGTCCCTGTAAAATGCGTCAGCAAGTTCACCTGGGTCTTCATCCATCAAGCGCTTCACCTCTTTGCGGGTATCCCCATCAAACACTTCTGTCAGCCAAATCTCAGCCCGATCCTTGATTGCCTGCTCTATTTTACTCATCATTTATGCCTTTCTTTTGGTTTACAATACGATTTTGCATACCGCATATCAGCTGACCAAATATAAGGCAATTTTTTCGTCTGACATCAGCGAACAGCCCCTGGCAGTCATTAGCGGTTATTCGCAGGGCTCATCAGCCTTTCCCTGCGCATCTCAAAGATGTCTGTGGATATGGAATAGTCGCCGATCAGGTGCTTGGCAAAATAGTCGGCTGTGAGCCAGAAGTTATACTCATTAAACCGTCCATACCCATGCCGCTGGCCGGGGAAAATATGCATATCAAAACGCTTGTTGGCTTCCATCAGGGCATTGGCCATCCGGTAGGTGTTGGCCGGATGCACATTGTTATCCATGTCGCCGGTGGTAAGCAAAAGCTTGCCCCTGAGGTTAGCAGCCAGCTCCGAATTGGTTTCGATGTCATAGACAAACTTCACCTCGCCCTGGTTGTTTACGATCTCCTTGACACCATGGTGTTTTTCACTCCACCACCGGTTATAAATGTTGTTTTCGTGATTCCCTGCACTGGATACGGCGACCTTGAAAAAATCGGGATATTGCAACATGGCAGCGGTGGACATGAATCCGCCCCCGGAGTGGCCAAAGATCCCCACACGGTCGATGTCGATGAAATCGTGCCGGTCAGCAAGCTGCTCAGCCCCATATTTCTTATCGTCCAAGCCATAGTCACGCAGGTTTCCATAGCCGTAATTATGATACCACTTGGAACGGTTGGGGTGTCCACCCCTGTTTCCGATGGTGACCACGATGAAACCTAATTGGGCCAGCCTGTCAGTGCGATCCATACGCTGCGAAAAGCTGGCATTCACTGCTTCGGTCTGCGGACCGGGGTACACATACATGATGAGCGGGTATTTCTTATCGGGGTCAAAATCAAAGGGTTTATACATCACGCCATAAAGGTCCGTCACGCCATCGGCGGCCTTAACCGAGTACGGTGTTGGAAACTGGTATCCGGCATTTTTGAGGTTGCTCAGGTCGGCTGTTTCCAGCTTCATTAGCAGTTCACCATCGGCATTCCTGACCTCTGATACGGGGGCTGTGTCCACACGCGAGTAATTGTTTATAAAGTAGTTGTATGAGTCGCTGACCACGGAATGATGATTGTAATTGCCCGGGTTCAGCAGGCGAAGATCACTCCCATCCAGGTTAACCCGGTACAGGTGCCTGTAATAAGGGTTCTCTCCTTCTTCCCTGCCGTGGGCAGTAAAAAACATTACCCGTTCATCCTCATCCACCTTCAGGATCTGATGGCTGTGCCATGGACCACTGTTAATCTGCCTGATCAGCTCGCCATCTGGGCCGTAAAGGTAGAAATGGGCCCACCCGTCGCGCTCCGACCAGTGAATGATCTCACCAGTTTCCCTGATCAGATAAGGGGTGCGGGTATCCACATAGGTGTTCATGCGCTCTTCGATCAGGACATCCACCTCACCGGTTTCCAGGTTGGCACGACACACGTCGTAGCGCTTAAGGTCGCGGCTGATGCGGGTAAAATAGAGCTCGTCAGCATGAGGACTCAGCCAGATGGGCGGTGTGTGGTCTTCCAATCGCTCACGGTGTGACCGAGGCATCCGCGGCACGTTGATCGTTTGGTTTTTGAAGGCGTGCACAGCGATGGTGTCACCAACCTCTTCCTCCATGTCAAAAACCCACAGTTCTGATTCGGCAGGATGCTCTTCACCAGGCATTTGGTATTTGTAGCTTTCCAGCTCAGGTCTAGGCTCCGAAAGGGACTTAATTACCCACATGTATTTGATGTCGCGGGTGTCGTTACGTATGACGGCAAAACGACGGGAGTCAGGTGACCAAATGATCCGCGCCCTGCGCCGTTTTTCCTTTTCCTCCTGGATCTTCTCCTCATCATCATTCATCTGTGCAGTATACCCGCCTCCGAAAGCATAATACTGCTCGCCTTCCGTAGTAAGCCGATGCTCCACGATCGTGGTATCCTTTTCATCTTCCAGGGCTTTCAGATAATTCTCCTTGTCCATCCAGAACAGGTTATAATCCCGGGCAAACACCACATACGTGCTATCGGGAGAGACACTTGCCCAGTCTTTGGGCTCCGGTTCCTCTTCCTCTTCGACCTCATATAGCTCGCCGGTTTCCAGGCTGTATTCCAAATGAAAGACCTTAGGCTTGCGGCGCACAGCCGGAGAATCGTCATTGCCATCCTCCTTTTCTTTATCCACATCGTTCAATTCGTCGCCATGCTCTTCCTCATCCTGCTCGCCGTCACGGTCGTCGTCCATCTCATCTTGCTGGTCTTCCATATCCTGCTCTTGTTGCTGATTATCGCCATCCTGGTCATCTTCTTCTTTCCCATTTTCATCATCATCAGCAACCTCCACCATTTTGGTACTGGTCACCTTAAAGCGAAAATAGCGGTCGTCGCGCACAAATTCAGGGTCAATATCCGGGAGGTTCTGGTGGTCATAGGGATCTTTGGTGATCAGGGTAAGTTGCCTGGCCATCTCGTGGTTATCGAAGAGATAGGTCTTGCTTTGTTCCTCCAGGTCAACCAGGTGATGAAATTCACCATCCGATGTCTTGTAGGAATACCAGAACTTGTCACCGGTTTTCAACCAGTTGGGTTGCACACGGGTGCTGAAGACCATCCGTCCTACCTTTGTAGGCGAAAAACGCTCAGCAAGACGGTAGTTGGCAGATTCAACAGGTATGTTTTGTCCGGAAAGCTGTTTTCCGGTGATGAGGCAAAAGGCCAGCATCAAAAAGGCAAATAAAAAGTGAACAGTACGCATGATTTTGAATTAGAAAGGTTTATGATTTAGGGTTTCCAAATATATGTGTCAGCAATTTCCGTGATGCACGTATCACCTTCGTGAAGCTTGGCCGCAAGGGCAGCAATGGCGTGCATCGCTTTGTAAATATCGTGTGGTCTGAAAAGTTGCACCTTCGTTCCGGCTGCAAAGGAAAAAGACGCAACGCCTGGGCAAACCTGCCCCGCATTCTGCGGGAAAGCAAGCTTCCCTTTGCACCTGTGTAGAAACGGGGGCACACAAAACCACGTGTTGCAAACAAAGCAGGCAAGCAAGATTGATGTATCATTTAAGAAGCTGCTATATTAAGGAAAAAATGCTTATCCGGACAAGAGTGGGAAAGGTTTTTGGGCAAAAATTAGCCAGCAGAATAATTTTTCCAAACAAACACAAAAAAAGGCCGCCTGAAAATCAGGCGGCCTTGGTGTGCCCAGAGCAGGACTCGAACCTGCACGATGTTGCCATCACTAGTCCCTGAAACTAGCGCGTCTACCAATTTCGCCATCTGGGCATCCATTGTGATTGGTAAACTTTTGCCTTGCGGCATAGCGGTTATTTTAGATTACAGTCCACAGAGGCGCTGCAAGCTTTCTGCTATCAAAATATTTAAGAACGTGTTGGTGTTCGTGCCCAGGACAAGATTCGAACTTGCACGGCCTTGCGGCCACTACCCCCTCAAAGTAGCGTGTCTACCAATTTCACCACCTGGGCTTATTGCGTCGGCAAAATTACAAATTTTCTTAT
>PUOJ01000018.1 GCA_003552075.1 Bacteroidales bacterium | reverse complement strand
CTTTCTGGAGGTTTTCGAAGATGACCACATCATCCACGCGGTTCAGAAATTCCGGTGCAAATGTCTTTTTCAGGGCATTTTCGATGATGCTTTCGGTATACTCCTTGGAAGCTGCCTGACGCGCCGGCGTGTTAAATCCAACTCCCATGCCGAAGTCCTTCAGCTGCCTCGAGCCAATATTGGAAGTCATGATGATAATTGTGTTTTTGAAATCCACCCTTCGGCCCAGACTGTCTGTCAGCTGGCCATCGTCGAGCATCTGCAGCAAGAGGTGGAACACGTCGGGATGGGCCTTTTCGATCTCATCCAGCAGCAGCACGGAATAAGGCTTGCGACGTACCTTTTCAGTAAGCTGACCACCTTCTTCGTATCCCACATATCCCGGAGGTGCACCAACCAGGCGACTTACAGCAAACTTCTCCATATATTCACTCATGTCGATCCGGATGATGGCATCATCGGTATCGAACAGGTGGTGGGAGAGGACCTTGGCCAGGTGGGTCTTACCTACACCCGTAGGCCCCAGGAAAATAAAGGATCCTATGGGTTTGGCGGGATCTTTCAAGCCAGCACGGTTTCTGCGAATGCTCTTCACAATCTTTCGGATCGCATCATTCTGACCAACAACGCTTTTCTCCAGGTCTTTCTCCATATTGATAAGCCGCTCGCTTTCATTCAGGGCGATGCGTTGCACCGGTACACCGGTCATCATGGAAACCACCTCTGACACATTCTGGTCCGTGACCACCTCGCGATGCAGCTGGGATTCTTCTTCCCATTTTCGTTTTTCTGCTTCCAGGCGGTTCATCAGCTCCCTTTCCTGGTCACGGAACTGGGCAGCCTGTTCATATTTCTGGCTTTTGATTGCCCTGGTCTTCTCATTGCGCACATGATCGATCTCTTCTTCTACCTTGATGATATTTTCAGGTACACGGATATTGGTGATGTGCACCCTGGAGCCAGCCTCGTCCAAGGCATCTATGGCCTTGTCCGGCAGGTACCGGTCACTCAGGTAACGATCTGTCAGGTGCACGCAGGCCTTGATGGCGTCTTCTGAGTAATTGACCAGGTGATGATCTTCATACTTGGATTTGATGTTGTTGAGGATCTCGATAGTTTCATCCGCAGTGGTCGGATCGATGATGATCTTCTGGAAACGACGTTCCAGTGCGCCGTCCTTTTCAATGTGCTGCCTGTATTCGTCCATGGTGGTGGCACCAATACATTGGATCTCCCCACGCGCCAAGGCAGGTTTAAACATGTTGGATGCGTCCAGTGAGCCTGAAGCACCACCTGCGCCTACAATGGTATGCAGCTCATCGATGAACAGGATGACATTCGGATTTTTTTCCAACTCGTTGAGCAGGGCTTTCATGCGCTCCTCAAACTGACCGCGATATTTGGTGCCAGCTACCAGTGAGGCAAGATCCAGCGTGACAATGCGCTTATTGAAAAGCGCCCTGCTTACCTTGCGCTGTACGATGCGCAAAGCCAGCCCCTCTGCAATCGCTGATTTACCCACGCCGGGCTCACCGATCAGGATGGGGTTGTTCTTCTTCCGCCGCGATAGAATCTGTGCAATGCGCTCCAGCTCATTGTCCCTGCCAACGACCGGGTCCAGGCGGTCTTCTTCCGCAGCATGCGTCAGGTCCCTGCCAAAGTTGTCCAGCACCGGAGTGGTGGATTTCTCACCACCTTTTTTTGAAGGGCCTCCGCCAAAGCCTCCGCTTTCAGCTGATTCATCATCCTCACTCGGTGACAGCTCATCATGAATGTCATGATCCTCAGGCTCTTCCTCAAAATCGCGGTGCATGTGCTGGATCTCTTCCTTGACCATCTGGTAGTCAATACCTTGTTGGTGCATCAGGCGCGTCGCAAGATTATCCTGGTCCTTCAGGATGGATAAAAGCAAGTGTTCAGCCCCGATCAGCTCACTGTTAAACAGCTTTGCTTCCAGGTAAGTGATTTTCAATACGCGCTCAGCTTGTTTGACAAGCGGTATGTTTTCTACGGTGGTATGTCGTGGTGAATGTCCTTTTATCGTGTTTTCAATGGTTTTCTTCATCTGAAACAGGTCTATTCCCAATTGGGTCAAAACCTGAACGGCCATGTTCTCACCTTCACGTATCAGTCCCAGCAAGAAATGCTCAATACCTATGTAGTCATTGCCGTTGCGCAGGGCTTCCTCCCGACTATAGGTGATCACATCTTTAACGACCGGTGAAAATTTTGCTTCCATAGGGTTTTGTTTAATTAAGCAGATTAAAATATTGATCAAACTGAGCTCTTTCGCTCTGCAATGTTAACAATAATTGTTGGGTTTTGTTAGATCGATTTTTCTTTTTATGACCTGTAAATAATCAACGAACATAAGCAAAAAAAACGTATTTTCGTGTGTTTTGTTTTTGCCAGAGGGCCTAATTCTAAAATTCTGACAATTAGAATGTTACAACCTAAGATCACAAAAGTTGACATTGAAGAGCAGATGAAATCGGCATATATTGATTATGCCATGTCTGTCATTGTGTCCAGGGCGTTGCCCGATGTACGAGACGGGCTCAAACCTGTGCACCGTCGTGTACTTTTCGGCATGCACGAACTTGGTGTTTTCAGCAATAGACCATACAAAAAGTCTGCCAGAATCGTAGGGGAGGTGCTGGGTAAGTACCATCCGCATGGCGACAGTTCGGTGTATGACGCCATGGTTCGCATGGCCCAGGAATGGTCGCTGCGTTATCCCATGGTTGATGGACAGGGTAATTTTGGCAGTATTGACGGAGACAGTCCGGCAGCCATGCGATACACTGAAGCAAGGATGCGTAAGATGTCCGAAGAAATGCTTGCAGATATTGACAAAGAAACGGTCGATTTCCAGTTAAACTTCGATGATACGCTCAAAGAACCCACCGTGCTGCCATCAAAAATTCCGAACTTGCTGGTGAACGGTTCTTCTGGTATTGCCGTGGGCATGGCCACCAACATGCCGCCACACAATCTCAGTGAGGTTGTTGATGGCATTATTGCCTACATAGATGACAATGACATCAGCATCGAAGGCTTAATGCAACACATCAAGGCCCCTGATTTTCCAACAGGTGGACTGATTTACGGTTATGAGGGCGTGAAGGAAGCCTACGAAACAGGCAGAGGAAGGGTCGTCATGCGCGGCGAGTCCACGGTGGATACCCTGCCTGGTGGCAAGGAAGCCATCATCGTCACTTCCATCCCTTACCAGGTCAATAAAGCGGAGATGATCAAAAAAACCGCCGACCTGGTCAATGATAAAAAGATCGAGGGCATATCCGATATTCGCGATGAGTCAGACAGGAAAGGCTTGCGCATTGTTTATGAGCTTAGAAAAGATGCAGTACCCAATGTGGTACTCAACCTGCTTTATCAGCATACGGCCCTGCAAACCTCTTTCAATGTGAACAACATTGCGCTGGTAAACGGCAGACCGATGATGCTAACCCTCAAAGACCTGATCAGGCATTATGTGGATCACCGCCATGATGTGGTAACCCGTCGCACAGCCTATGAACTGAGGGAAGCTGAAAAGCGTGCCCATATTCTGGAAGGCCTTCTTGTGGCGCTTGACCACATAGATGAAGTCATCGCCTTGATTCGTGCATCACAAACACCAGATGAAGCAAGGGAAGGACTGATGGAAAAGTTCAGTCTGACAGAAGTGCAGGCCAAAGCCATTTTGGACATGCGCCTGCAGCGGCTTACCGGCCTGGAGCGTGAAAAGCTACAACAAGAGTATAATGAACTGTTGCAGAAGATCGAATATTACAAGTCGGTGCTGGAAGACATCACCCTCAGAATGGGCATCATCAAGGATGAATTGCTTGAGGTAAAAGAAAAATATGGAGACAAGACACGCTCTGAAATCGAATATACCGCCAACGACTTCCGTATAGAAGATACCATCCCGGACGAAGAAGTGGTGATCACCATTTCTCACATGGGCTACATTAAACGAACGCTTCTCAGTGAGTACAGGACACAGAACAGGGGAGGGCGGGGGAGCCGTGGCTCCGTGACCCGGGATGATGACTTCGTGGAACATCTTTTCGTGGCCACTAACCACAATTACCTGCTTTTCTTTACCGAACAAGGTAAATGTTTCTGGATGCGGGTTTTTGAAATTCCTGAAGGAACCAAAACTTCCAAGGGCAGGGCCATCCAGAACCTGATCAATATTCCTTCCGACGATAAAATAAAGGCTTTCGTCAACGTACATGATCTTTCTGACGAAGAATATACCCAAAATCACTACATCGTGATGTGCACACGACAGGGCATTATCAAGAAAACCAGCTTGTCTGCTTACAGCCGGCCAAGGGCCAATGGCATCATTGCCATATCCATAAGGGAAGGGGATGAGCTGCTGGATGCCGCACTGACCAACGGTGACAATGAGATCCTGCTGGGCATGCGCAGCGGGAAGGCCATCCGTTTTAAGGAGGATGCGGTCAGGTCCATGGGGAGGAATGCTTCCGGTGTAAAGGGCGTCACCCTTTCAGGAGCCAATGATAAAGTTGTTGGCATGGTATGTGTAGAGGATACCACAAGCAGCATCCTGGTGGTAAGTGAAAAAGGATATGGCAAACGTTCCACCCTGGATGAATACCGAATCACAAACAGGGGAGGAAAGGGTGTAAAAACCATGAATATTACTCCCAAGACAGGCGCCCTGATCGCCATGGTCAGCGTGCTGGACAAAGACCAGCTTATGATCATCAATAAGTCAGGCATCACCATCAGGATGTCTGTTTCCGAACTGCGGGAAATGGGACGCGCCACGCAAGGCGTTCGTCTTATCTCGCTGAAGGAGAATGACAAAATTGCAGCCATCACCAAAGTGCAGGAAAGAGCATTGAATGGCCAGGATGATGAAACCGGAGAAGCGCTGGATAATGATGGTGATGCGCCCAATGACCACAGCAAAAACTAACTTTGCATGTAGTCTGGTGCACAGGTTGCAAAATTATTTCTAAATTTGTCGATGATTACTTGTACAATGACATCATAGATCGTTCTTTGATAACTAACCTGTCATTTTAAAATTACAGCTTTTGCAAACCAAAAAAACATAACAAATGAAACGCATTGTATTTCTTTTAATATTTTTAATGATCTCGGCCTCTGTAGTGCAGGCTCAGGGGCGCGATATGCGCCGCGCAAGCCGCCATATCAATCGCGGCAATCTTGACCGGGCAATGGAGCACATCCAGGATGCCTTGGAACATGAAGAAGTGCTTGAAGACGCTGAAATATGGGTGCTTAAGAGTGAACTCTACATGCAAATCGCCGTTGCTGAAGAACCTGAGTTCAGGGCATTGGCAGATAACCCGGTAGACAAGGCAGACGAAGCTCTGAAAAAAGCCACAGAACTTGATGTGGACAACGAATATATGCTGGATCTGCAGCAGCTCAAGTTATTTATGTCGGAGCTGGTATTCAACGAAGGGGTAGAAGCTTACAATGAAGAAAACTGGACAAAAGCCAGTTCTTATTTTTTCAGGGCTTACGATATCAGCAAGGAATTTGAAGCCAAGGATACCACCACACTCTACAACGCTGCCCTGGCTGCTGAACTTGGCCAGGAACTGGATAATGCCTACGAGTGGTATGGCCAACTCAGGGAAATGGAATATGATGACCCATTCCTTTATGCGTCGCTGTCCAATATTGCTTTGTTTAAGGAAGATACCACATCCGCCAGAAATTATATCCTGGAAGGGAGGGAGCTTTACCCTGATAACCTGGACCTGATCTTTGCAGAAGCAAATATCCATATCCATACAGGCGACATGGAGGAAGCAGAAAGGGTGCTTGATCTTGCCATTGAACGCGACCCTGAAAACCCGAACCTTTATTTCGCCTTCGGTGCAAACTATGACAAAATGTCACAGGATACGGTGTACTATGACGCGGAAGAACGGGCTTTTGCCTTTGAAGAAGCAGTGAAAGCTTATGAACAAGCTATTGAATTGAAACCGGATTTCTTTGATGCCTTGTATAACCTCGGGGCCCTCTATTTCAACCAGGGGCTTTTGATGCTAGAGGAGGCTGAAGAAAGATTAAGGGAAACCCAGGATTTTGCACAGTACGAAGAAGACGAAAAGGAAATCAGGGAAACATGGAAAAATGCACAGCCATACCTGGAAGATGCATTTGAGTATATTGATGAAGACCATGATTTTTTTACTACCGTATTGATCTCCCTCGCTGAACTATATCTAAGAACAGGACAGGAAGATGAGTTCAAGGAAATCCAGCCATTGTATGAAAAGTACTTTGGTGAAGAAGGAGAGATGGTGGAGTAAGCAACATCTTGCACCTGCCGGTTTTTCTATAATCTTGGCTTGCCATATGGCCATTTTAGAATGAAAAGGGCAGATCAGCATTGTATAGAAGCAGGATACGGGCTGTACCGATCCTGCTTCTTTTTATTATGTCTATTTAACATAATATTAATTATATAACATTTTGGTAGCAATGTTTGTCCTGAAGGATTGACTAATCTGTGGCTGATAATACACCTTCATTGCCCGTATCGGTGTGACATATTCAACTGGATAACTCATGCGTTCAATCCACTCTTATTATTGTTGCAAGCCTTCTGCTTAGTTGCAAAATCACAGACAAGCAAGCGAAGCAGAAAGCTTTAAAGATTGCGATCAGTCATTTATGCGATTGAGCTCGCCACCTCCGCGGATTTCCAGTCCGGATATGTCCGGGTTACCGCCATAGGCTACCACGGCACCCTGACTGGCAACCCCGGAGAGCGTATCGGTCACGTAGATGTTGTTCACCGTCCCCGTTCTTGTGGTGATTTTACACACGCTGGTTTGTAAACCGGATGCATTAAGAAAGGAACCTGCGGTACTATGGATATTGAACTGGTTTACCTTTCCGCGTAACGTACTGTGTGCACCTGCACGCATGCGAAGATCCAGTTCGCGGTAATCAAGATCAAGCGTTGTTTTCACACCGGCCTGCATTTCCTTTCTTAGCTTGTTTCCACGGATGATTCCCTGACTCTCAAGTTCAATGCCACTTGATGCTTCCAGGTGCTCCAGTTGATCCAATACGATGTGCACTGTTGGCTTATCCCCGTCACTTACTGAAACAGGAAGGGATACCAACAAGGTACCATCATCTACATGTGCGTCAACCAATGCGGCGATGTTTTCGTGCGCGCTGATGGTAAGCTCTTGTGTGGCATCCTGACTGACGATCACCTTCAGATTATTACGCAGCTTCAGCCTATGAAAAGGCTCGTCCAGGTCTTTTTTCCACTCTATGATCTCGCCGGTGCCTTGCACAACTTCACCCGCCAGGCCCAACCTGACCAGTGTTACCAGGGATACCACGGCAAGAACCAAAATAATGAAGGCAATTAGTAAAATTTTATTTACAGTTTTCATTGTTAAGCTGATTTAGCGTTTTGATTGTTCTGGTCGTCTTTATATTTCTGGAAATGGTTTTCCAGGTCTGCAGGCTCCATATCCAGGATCTCCATGGTATGGAAAACCTTTGGAAGTTCTTCATTTACAAAGCTTTGTTTTTTAAAAGCAAGGGTTTTTCCATAGCCGTCTTCGGCCACGAAGTAGCCAATTCCCCGCTTGTTGTATATGATGCCTTGCTCCTGAAGAAATGTGTATGTACGCAGCACTGTGTTGGGATTGACTTCAACCATCACGGCTGTGTCGCGGATGGAAGGTATCTTCTCCCCTTCCTGCCATTGGCGTTTCAGGATGCGTTCGCAGAGATAATCTGCGATCTGCAAATAAATGGCTTGTTGGTTGTTAAATTCCATATTTACACCTGCCTTTCTTTTAAGCTAAACCAGGTTGTGATTAAAAAGAATGGAACAAACAGGTAATAGAACATAATGCGCACAACCGAAGGAAAGATTTGCAGGAAGAAGTCTTCAAGCTGCTGGGTCATCTGTCCCGTGCCAAAGGCCACTTGCGTACCCGGTGTTCCAAACATTAGCCAGCCCGTGACACCGACAATGATTTGCAGCGCCACAGAAACGACAAATAAGGCCAGTACCGTTTTTAAAAAATTATATCCCCGGAAATAGGCTGCACCCAGCAAGAAAATGGATTGGGTGACCCAATACACTTTGAGGGAAGCCCAGGATCCCGAAGAAAACACGCCTGCAAAAGGTGTGATGTCAAGGGTGAAATTCAGGACCAGGTTACCGATGAATACAATGAATGCCATGGTCAATATCGCCACCAGCGGGAACAAGAAGGCCGTAATGATCCAGGCGCTGAGCAAGCGTTCCGTGGTGGATACCGGCAGGGTCAGGTACTGATAACTTCGCTGGGGTTGGTGCAGTTCACCATAAATGCCGGCGGTGAAAATATAGCCACCGATGAACATCACCACAAAATAGAGTCCGGTCAGTCCGCCAATGTCTGCAGGTTGAAAATAACCGCGAAACAAGGTAAGGACCAGCAGTGAACCGGCAATGGCACCATAGGCGATCAGCCATGATTTTCCATTGGACAGGATGTGCCGTCGGATCAGAAAATACAATCGATGAATGTTTAATGATTGTTGTGCTTCCATAACATACTATGCGTTAAATGATTCGTTAATTCCTTTTCTGTTGGCTATGACGCCGTTAAATAACAACTCCATGTCCAGCCTTGATTGTTTACCCTGCGTATTTGGTACAATGGCAGGATAACCCCCAAGGGCTTCTTCATAATAAATCGGTTGCATGTTTTCCTTGATCTCGGGAAGTGTTTCGAAGCGCAGGGCAGCCGAAATTTCCTGCAGCCCCCTGTTGAATATGATTTGCCCTTCATCGATGATGATAATGGGGTCGATCAGCGCTTCAAGATCCCTGACCTGGTGTGTGGAGATCAATACGCTTTGCTCTGAAGAAAGGGATGCAGCAATTACACGCCGGAACTGACTTTTGGATGGGATATCCAGGCCGTTGGTTGGCTCATCCATCAGCAGCAAGCGTGCACTGGTTGACAATCCAAATGCAAGCAGGAACTTCTTCTTCTGGCCATAAGACAGCTGATGCAACTTTTGGCTGCGTTCCAGTTGAAACTCATTCATTAACCAATCAAGCTTCTCCTGGTCAAAACGTTGATAAAAAGGCGCATTCAGCGAGATATAGCTGTCAATGCGAATAGCAGGCACCTGGTATTCTTCCGGAATCAGACAGATGTCTTCCAGACAAGCCGGGAACCTTTTCTGTGAATCATACCCAAATACAGTTGATTCACCTGTGCGGGGAAAAACAAGTCCGGCAACAATTTTTAAAAGCGTTGTTTTGCCGGCACCGTTGCGGCCCAGCAATCCATAAATCTTGCCAGGCTCCAACTCCAGGTTTAATTGGTCGAACAATCGCTGTCGCTTTGTATAACCAAAACCAATTTGTTTTAATGTGACCATAGTACATAATGTTTTAGTGTCTTACATAACTAGTACACTGCAAATGTATGACATTATTTTTTAATTCTCCAAATTTTTTTGAAAAATTTTCTGTTTTTTTTCAATAAAAATTTATATAATTATGAAAATCAAGCACATAGATATTCTAAACTGAACACTTCCACCTATCCTGACACTGGTACGAACTACTTCGGGACTTTTGACATGCGTTAAAAACCAAAAAATCATAAATATAAAGGCATGGCTTTAACATTTTTTAACCTTAAAAAAACGTCATCATATCCATCCACGAGATATTTTTGCCATATAATTTATATCTGTTTGGCAATATTTTCATTGAACGGCCACATGTGCCCCCCTCAAGATAATCATTTGCTTGATTATCAAATTTTTAGCATATAGGTTTCTAATAATTTTTTCACCATGGACATTAAGGAATTAAATGAAAGGATTCAGCAGGAGAGTCAGTTTGTGGATGTACTCCGTGCTGAGATGGATAAGGTGATCGTAGGACAAAAAGACATGATTGACCGGATGTTGATTGGCTTGCTGGCGAGCGGACACATCTTGCTGGAAGGGGTGCCGGGACTGGCCAAAACCCTTGCCATCAAATCCCTGGCAAATACCATAAAAGCCCATTTCAGCAGGATTCAGTTCACCCCTGACCTGCTGCCTGCCGATTTGATCGGTACAATGATTTACAGCCAGAAGACAGAAGAGTTTCTTGTACGCAAAGGACCTATTTTTGCCAATATCATCCTTGCCGACGAAATCAACCGTTCGCCTGCAAAAGTGCAGAGTGCGCTCCTGGAGGCCATGCAGGAACGCCAGGTAACCATTGGCGACCAACGATTTGTGCTGGATGAACCCTTCCTTGTACTGGCCACCGAAAACCCCCTTGAGCAGGAAGGCACCTATCCCCTACCCGAGGCGCAGGTTGATCGCTTCATGCTTAAGGTGATCATTGATTATCCTGGCAGGGAACATGAGAAGGAGATCCTGCGCCAGAACATGAAACAGGAGTTTCCTGTAACCAGTCCGGTCATAGAACCTGCTGCCATCATCAATGCCAGACAGGTAGTGAAGGATGTATACATGGATGAGAAGATTGAAGACTATATCACCCACATCGTGTTTGCCAGCCGGTATCCAGAACAATACAAGCTTGATAAGCTGTCACCGCTGATCAGCTATGGTGGCTCCCCCAGGGCTACCATCAACATGGCGCTGGCCGCCAAGGCCCATGCTTTCCTCAACCACCGCGGGTTTGTGGTACCTGAAGACATCAGGACCGTTTGCCACGATGTGATGCGCCACCGGATTGGCATCACCTATGAGGCAGAGGCAGAAAATATCACCACGGTCCACATCATTGATGACATACTGGATCATATTGAAGTTCCCTAAAATCAGGTAAATTATTAATAGCTAATTAACTGCCATCCCGTTGGAAACCAGTGAGCTCATAAAAAAGGTCAAAAAAATTGAGATCAAAACCCGTGGTCTCTCTGACCAGGTCTTTGCCGGAAACTACCATAGTGCCTTTAAAGGGCGTGGTATGACTTTTACGGAGGTCAGGGAGTATCAGTATGGGGATGATATCCGCAACATTGACTGGAATGTAACTGCCCGTTTCAACCATCCTTATGTGAAGGTATTTGAAGAAGAACGGGAAATGACCGTAATGCTCGTGATTGATGTGAGCGGATCCAATGCATTTGGCGCTACCGGCGCCATCAAGGAGCAGGTAATCACAGAGGTTGCCGCTGTACTGGCCTTTTCTGCTATCCATAACAACGACAAAGTGGGGGTGATCTTCTTCAGTGACCAGGTTGAGAAGTATATCCCACCGAAAAAAGGAACACGCCATATCTTGCGTATCATCAGGGAGCTGATCAACTTTAGTCCGGAAAGAAAGGGCACGGATATCGGTATAGCATTGAAATATTTGCGCAATGTGCAAAAGAAAAAGTCTGTGGCTTTTCTGATCTCTGATTTCCATGACAAGGGCTTTGGGGAAGCGCTGCAAATCGTTTCCAGGAAGCACGATGTCATATGCGTGCGTGTCTACGACCAGCGTGAACGTGAACTTCCCCCTGCAGGCCTCATGAAGTTCAGGGATGAGGAAACGGGAAGCACCTACTGGCTTGATACCTCAAGCCGGGCCGTTCGGGAAAGAGTAGAGGCGTATACGCAGGCACACGAACGTTTTTTGAAGGAGGTGTTTGTCAAGTCGGCCGTCGATGTCGCCAACATACCTACCGATACCGATTATGTGCCGCCATTGATGAAGCTGTTCAAAAAACGCAGCCAGTAGTTTCGTCAGGATTATAAAAAACGAGATGGGAAGTAATATATGAAACCTATGAGGTCGTGTGTGGTAATCTTTGCTATCATGTTGCTTTTGGTCCAAAATATGGCCTTGGCAGACAGACCTTCCACCGCAGAGGTGAGGGCCACCATCGAACCGAAGCAGATCAGGCTGGGGGAACATGCCCGCCTGTCACTGGAATGGACAGTGCCCCCTGATGGCAAGATGCTCGCACACGATATCCGGGAAATCCTTGGCGATGAGCTGGAGGTGCTCCGGAGTGAACCCCTGGACACACTTGTCTTCAGTGAAGATAGCCTGTCGCTGCGGGAAGTTCACGTCATCACTTCCTGGGATGATGGCTACCACCCCATACGTCCCGTCAACTACAAGCATGTCTTGGGTCAGGACACCCTCGCATTGGAAAGCCCGGCACTGCTGCTGGAAGTGATGGATGAAGAAGTTGAGCTGGAAGAAGGCATACGGGACATCCGTCCGATCATCCCCGTGTCGCGCAGCCCCTGGGAAATCATGCGCTGGATCCTTGTGGGTGCCGCAGTGGTGATGGTGGCGTATTTGATTTATCATTGGCTGAGGAAACGAAAGGCTGATGATGAAACAGCCTCCGATTCGGAAAAACGGGAAAGCGTTCCACCGCATATCGCGGCCATCTCCAGCCTGGAAACCCTGCGTCGGAAACAACTCTGGCGTGACGGAAAGATCAAACAACATCACATTGAATTGACAGACATTTTGCGTAAATATGTGAGTAAACGATTTAGCATTGCTGCGCAAGAGATGACCACCAGGGAAATACTGCATGCCCTGCGGTCCCTGCCCGGCAATGAAACTTACATTGGCCTGCTATCGGATATCCTGCAGGAATCCGATATGGTCAAGTTTGCAAAATATACACCGGAAATGGACCGGCACGAGGATGCCATTGAAAGGGCACTGGCTTTTGTGTCAAAAACCTTACCTGAAACCGATCATTACGAAGACAATGCTTAACCTGATCACCATACCGCCTGATCTGACTTTTGCCAACAAAGGAGCATTCATCCTGATGGCACTTCCCGTGCTGCTGGTCATCTGGTATGTACTCCGTCATCGTGAGCGTACGGCGGATATCCGGTTTGTGCATGCGGAATTTGCAAAAGGAATCCGGAAAAGCCTGCGGGTGCGTTTACGGCACTTGCCTTTTGCACTGCGCATACTTGCCCTGTCACTGGTCATCCTGGCTCTGGCAAGGCCCCAGAGCAGCACCGGAATGCACGAAGAGTCCATCGAAGGCATCGACATCATGATCGCACTGGACATCTCCGGATCGATGCTTGCCGAAGACTTTGAGCCCAACCGCATGGAAGCGGCAAAAGAAACGGCTTTGGACTTTATTGACATGCGACCCCACGACCGTATCGGGATGACGGTATTCAGCGGTGAAAGCTTCACCTTGTCACCACTGACAAGGGATCATGCCATGCTTAAAGCGCTGGCTGAAGGAGCCGGGCCTGGTATGGTAAGGGATGGTACCGCCATTGGTGACGGACTGGCCACTGCCATTAACCGGCTTCGCGAAAGCGATGCAAAAAGCAGGGTCATCGTATTGTTGACAGACGGAATCAACAATACCGGTGCCATCGATCCGCTGACGGCAGCAGACATGGCCGCATTATTCAACATCCGCGTGTACACGATAGGCGTGGGAAGCAGCGGACTGGTCCCCTACCCTTTTGAAACCCCCTTTGGTATTCAGTACCGTGATGTGGAGATTCCCGTGGATGAAGACTTGCTGATGGAAATTGCGAATCTTACAGGTGGACAATACTACTGGGCTGAAACACAAGATGCCCTCGAACAGGTATATACGAATATTGATGAACTCGAAAGAACAGTCATTGAGGTCACAGAATATGCCCGGGTATCCGAAAAGTTCCTGCTGTTCCTTGTTCCGGCCATCCTGCTGCTTTTCCTGGAGGCCAGCCTGAAATATACCTGGCTGCGAAGCGTTCCCTGATTGGGGGTTAAATGAAGAATGAAAAATGAAGAATGAAAAGTGAAAAATGAATGATGAAAAATGAAGAATGACGTGGTGACATAATGTATGGATATGACTGGCAATGGATTTGATATGATACGTTTTGCGAATCCGGAATGGGCAAACCTGTTTTGGCTGATCCCACTGTTCATTGGATTCTTTGCCATTTACAGGTATTTGTACCGGCTTGCAATGCGGCGTTTTGGAAATCCGGATGTAATTTATCAAATAGCTGATATGCAATCACATACAAGGCCTTATGTGAAGTTTGTTTTATTTCTTGTTGCTTTTTCCCTGGTATCACTTGCCGCCATGAATCCGCAGGTTGGCAGCCGGATGGAAGAAGCCCGTCTGGAGGGCGTGGATATTGTGATTGCCCTTGATGTGAGTCGCAGCATGCTGGCGGAAGACGTACGGCCGAACAGGTTGGAACGTGCACGGCTTGCTGTGAGCAGACTTATCGAAGAGCTCGACCAGGACCGCGTGGGCATCGTGGCTTTTGCCGGTACTGCACATACCAGGGTGCCGCTTACAAGCGATCACCACGCCGCAAGAATGATCTTGCGAACCCTTGGGACGGAAAGCGTGCCTGTGCAAGGCACGGCAGTAGGCCAGGCATTGGCAAGGGCGGCTATGGCATTTGTGGATGACAGCCGCACCAGCAAGGCAATTATCCTGATCAGCGACGGGGAAAGTCACGAAGATGACCCCGTGGAATATGCCAGAATGGCGGCTGACAGGGGCATCGTCATACATACCGTGGGTGTGGGAAGCCGCGAAGGCGCCCCTATCCCAATGTATGAAAACGACAGGATGACCGGCCACGTGCGGGATGGAGACGGACGGGTAGTCATTACACGGTACGATGAAGATGCGATGCGGGAAATCGCCAGGACAACAGGCGGCGTGTTCCGCCATGGCAGCGGCCCTGATCTTGGTCTGGACCAAATCATGGAGGCGATCCGCGAAATGGAGAAAGAAGCCTATGAGACCAGTGTGTTTGCAGATTATGAAAGTCGTTTTCATTATTTACTCGCCCTGGCATTTATTTTGCTGATCCTGGAATTATTGATGATGGACAGGAAAAACAGGTACCTGAAGCGCCTGAGATTGTTTAAAACATGATAAGGAGATGGACCCGGAATGATTCAACTGAGCCAAAGTAGGATATTCATTTGCAGCACTTTCGCTGCGCAGATGAAGGCGGAAAGAGCTTTAATCTTGGGCTGCCCAAGGTGACCCTTAGCCATTTCGACTTTTGACTTTTTGACATTATCGCAATATATGTATATGATTCTACGAATATGTATCTTTTGTTTGGGGGTTTTCTTCCTGACGCATTTGTCTGCTAACGATGCACGCAATTTGGTCAGGGAGGGCAACCGGCTGTTTGATGCATCACAGTATGCCGAAGCGGAAGCAAAATACCGTGCTGCCCTGGAGATGGACCAGGACAATGCGGATGCTTTATTCAACCTTGGAAATGCCCTTTACCGGCAAGGCCATTTGGATGAGGCGCAAGCGATCTTTGAATCATTGAGCCAGGATTTTGAGGACGAGCAAAGGCTGGCGGATGCCCTGCACAATCTCGGCAACAGCTACCTTGGCCAGCAACGCATCCCCGAAAGCATGGAAGCCTACAAAGATGCGCTGCGTATCTCTCCCGACCAGGATGACACCCGCTATAACCTTGCTTTTGCCAGGCGCTTGCTGGAGGATATGCCTCCTCAGGAACAGCCACAGGAAGGCGACGGCCCACCTGAAGATACGGACGAAGACCAGGAGGACAACGGGCAGTCACAGCCTGCACATGATGATGATCCGGAATCAGACGAGGATAATGGTGAAGAAGAGCAGCCAGCCACACCGGAACCTGGGCCTATGGATGATGTCGAAGATGACAGTCCTGCGCGCTTGGATGAACTAAGCAAAGAGGATGCTGAACGGATGCTGGATGCACTCAGGCGGGAAGAAGAGCGGATCCAGCAGCAGGTGAACCGGGACGATACCATACCAGATACCCTCAGGATAAGAAAAGATTGGTGAGTGAAAATGATTATGCCATGATGAGCACATTGGTATATATGATTTGCTGGATGCTTTTAGGCCATGCAACCGTCCTGGCCGGTGACATTTCATTCCAGGTTTCTACCCCGCAAAGCGTGGCGGAGGGAGAACGTTTCCGGGTCACCTGGACCCTGGATGCCCGTCCGGATGATTTTTCAGCACCTTCTTTTGAAGACTTCAGGATGATATCCGGTCCAAGCACGTCTTCCAGCACCTCCACACAGATCATTAACAACCAGGTGACCACTACCGTATCTTACTCCTTTACATTCGTGCTGGAAGCCTTGGAGCAGGGCACATTCACCATTCCACCGGCGACGGCCGTCGTGGATGGACAGGAATACGCCAGTGACCCCGGCCGCGTGGAAGTAAGCGATGCCCCTGCTACCCCCGCGCAACCGCATGAACCCCGTGAGCCGGATACGGCCCAAACCCGGCCAGGACCCGACGACATCTTCATCAGGACAGAAATAAGCAATACCAATCCATTCCGGGGTGAGCAGGTCATCGTCAGCTATAAACTCTATACCAGATTGTCTGTGCAACGCTACAATATTGAGCGTCTGCCAGGCTTTCAGGGGTTGTGGACAGAAAATATCACCCCTTCAGGTCAGCCTGTAATCAGCCAGGAAGAGGTTAACGGGCAAATTTACCGGGTGGCTGAGATCAGAAGGATGGCTGTATTTCCCCAACGGAGCGGCGATATTGTGATTGATGCCATGGACGTCGAAACCCAGGTAAGTATGCCCACCGAAGACCGGCGAAGACCCGGGAGCATATTCGATGATTTCTTCGGCGGTTCACCATTCGACAGGCATCGCACCATTTCTCATCATGTGCGGGCTGAACCGGTCGTTCTGAATGTTCAGCCTTTGCCAGCAGAAGGCCAGCCAGATGATTTTACCGGCCTTGTTGGACAATTTGAGCTGGAGGCCAGCCTGGATTCCCGCAGCATGGACGTCAATGATGCTGCCACACTCCAGATAACCCTCTCAGGTGAGGGGAACATCCGCATGGCTGAACTTCCTGAGTTTTCATTTCCGCAACAACTTGACGTGTTTGACCCGCAGGTCGCGGACGATATCCATGCCGCACGCTCGGGGATGCATGGCAGCATGATTTTTGACTATGTGATCATTGCAAGGGCCACAGGAACATTTGACATCCCTGCTATCCGGGTCAGCTATTTTGACCCTGAGCGACGTGCATACCGGACAGCCTCTTCAGGCCCTTTTTCGCTTCAGGTGGAAGGCGATCCGGCAGTAGCGGGCGCATATCCGGATGGCATAATGGAAGGACGTTGGATGGCAGAAGACATTCGCTTCATCCACACCGGGTCAGTCAGCTGGCAGCAGGCGGGTGAGGTTTTCTATCGGAGTACGCGGTTTTTCCTGCTTGCAGCCATACCCATCCTGCTCCTGGTCATATTTCTCGTTTTTTGGAACAAACACCGGCAAGAGACAGCGGATATCCATGGCATGCGCATGAAAAAAGCCAGGAAAGTGGCTGTAAAAAGGCTCAAGCACGCAAAAAGACTGTTAAGGGAAAACAGGAAGGAAGCCTTTTTTGAGGAAATATTCAGGGCCCTTTGGGGCTATGTGTCTGACCGACTCGACATTCCCGTTTCCCGTCTCAACAAGGAAAATGTAGCATCCGCATTTGATTCGCGTCAGATACCATCCGGGCTGGCCACCCGTTTCCTTGATGGCCTGCATGAGTGTGAATATGCGCGTTTTGCCCCGGCCGGAGATGAAAGCCCCATGGACACCGTATACAATAAAGCCCTGGATACTATCGTGGCCATCGAAAAAGAATTAAGAAAAAATACTTTGGTAAGATGAGGTGGTTGAATTTGCCAGTATTATGGTTCTTGTTAATGCTATGTGTTGTATCGTCCCGGGCACAGTCACCAGACAGCCTGATGGAGCAGGCCAACCTGGCCTACATGGATGAATCCTGGAATGAAGCGATGGACATGTATGAGACAATCCTTCAAATGGAAGTGGAATCCGCGCCATTGTATTATAACATGGGCAACACGGCCTATCAGCTTGGAGAGCTCGGAAGGGCCATCCTCTATTATGAACGGGCCCTGCGGTTGAATCCATCCTACGAGCCCGCCCTGCATAACCTGGAGCTCGCGCGTAACGGCATCATCAACCCCATCGAAAGCATCCCGGTCTTGTTTTATCAGCGCTGGCATGAAAATTTCATAGCCCTGTTTTCTGCAGATATGTGGGCGATCGCATTGATCATCGGATTGGCCCTGTGCGTCATTTCCATTGCCTTGTTTCTTTTAAAGCAAATCATCTGGCAGAAAAAGTTGTTTCTTACATTGGCTGCGTCATTCCTTCTGATTACCCTGATCGCGGCTTATGCAGCGCAACGGCAATACCACCGCCTGAAGCATAAGCAGGAGGTCATTGTCATGGAAGAAGTGCTGACGGTGCGAAGCGCTCCGGCAGGAAGGGGAACGGAGCTGTTCAGGGTGTATGAAGGGACAAAAGCCGAGATCATTCACAGGATGGACTCCTGGAAAGAACTTCGTTTCGCTGATGGCAACGTGGGATGGGTGGATGCTGCCGATGTGGCACAGATCTGATCTTCGCAGGTCAATCAATCCCTCCGGTCATCAGACCGATGCCTGCGCTGCGCTTCCCTGAAAAGCATGCGGTTAAAGCCACGCTCTGCGTCGAAAAGCAGGGCGACCTGGTTTATGCTGATCACTTCCAGCAGCTTTTCCGTATACTCGCGACGCAGGGCAGCCGATTCTTCAAAACGGGTTAGCTCAGCTTCCACATACCTGGCGGCTTCCTCAGCTGTCATGTCTTCGGGATCAGGCATTGTTTCCAGTTTTTCACGGAAAGCGGCGGAGATCTCATCCACCTTATGGGTGTATGCATTATAGATGGGCCAGAAAAGTTTGGCTTCATCCGTACTCAGCGACAGCTTGCTGGTGATATAGGAAATGCGCCTTGCTTCAATGGCCTCCTTGCGTGCATCGCGTCCCCTGTGCTCTTGTCGCTGAGGGCGCTGTGCACAGGCGTCTCCCACTCCTGCCAGCAGAAACAGCATCACAAGAGAAAATTGTATTCCCAATCGGATTATTTGCTTAGTTGATGTCATGGCTATTGCTTCGTTTAATCCAGTGAAGATAATAAATAGTTGCTTTCAATGCCGTAATAACCGGCTTCCTCAAAGAGCATTTCCATCATCTCATCGTACTCGTCCAGGTCACCTTCATCATGAAGTTCCAGTTCATACAGGATCTCATCAGCACTCAGGTCTGATTCCAACACCATATCATACATGTCCTGGCGATCAAGATCGCTGTAAAAGGAGAAATATTCAAAGTCGATGACGTGCTCTTCCATTACAGCATAGTCGTTCACGGTGTCACTGCGCATGAAGAACAGGGAAATGGTGAGGCCGATAAGCAATAAGAAGCTGGCGGCTACGGCCAGCACCTGTTTAGGTGCGAACGGAACACCCTGGACCTGCTTGGGCTCCGCTTCGCGACACCTGGATAAGATATCACCGCTCAGGTTATCAAAATAACCTTCAGGCGTCTTAAACCCGGCATTTCTGTTTTCGCGCGGGAGGCTGCTTCCGAGCTCATTCAGCTCCTTCTTGATGTCCTCTTTGTTGTCTTTTCTCATTGCTCGCGGGCTTTTTTTGTTAGACGGCAAAACATGACAAAGGTTTAATTATGAAACAACTGACTTCTCAATTTTCTTTACGGCATGATGATAGGAAGCCTTCAGGGCACCCACCGAAGTATCCAGTATTTCAGCCATGTCTTCATACTTCATCTCATCGTAATAGCGCAAATTGAACACGGCTCTTTGTTTCTCAGGCAGCG
>PUOJ01000140.1 GCA_003552075.1 Bacteroidales bacterium | reverse complement strand
TCGATATAGAACACATCGCTGGCCGGATTTGGAAAGATATTGAGGGTGATGTCATCCAGCAATGGGGTATCCACCTCATCATCCGTGAAGCCGAAGTAATCTTCAACGGTCATGTCGCCGGTTACTTCCACCATGCGGTCATCGCCACCTGGCCATTCGCCACCATCCCAGCCGTCGTCAATTGCGTCGCTGAAATATTTATATTCATACGCTCCCTCTTCAAGATGCAGGGTAATGGCATAGGTGTCACCTTCCAGATGTTCCAGCACCATGTCCTCATTGTCTGGGTCTGGCTCAGTCCAGTCAAACATCTCACCGGTTATCATGATGTGATGCTCTTCCGGATCAAAGTCTTCGAGCACCTCATTATCGATGGCCAGGCTGAGATCCACATGGAAGGTCACTTCATAGGTCACTGCCTCTTTATACACGACTGGCAATATGCCAATATCCAGGGCTCCATCCAGATATACACTTACTTGGATCCAACCATCAGCTTCCCATATCCATGCCAAATCATCCGGATGGCCTTCGCCTATTTCAGTGCTAATGTTTCCAAGCTCATTAACATCTTCATCAAAAGGATCCAGGTCCGTGATGTCCACACCGATCAGATAGTCACCTGAGACTATCACAGGGTTGCCATCTTCGTCCGTAAAATCTACAAAAAATGCACCTGGTTGTGGGCCATCTTCATAATCAGGATCAGGCCATAAGGTCCAGCTTGATTCGATGTCAGCCAATGGGACTTCAGTTTCTGCAAGCACATCGCCGGGCTCTCCATCAAATTCCCAGATTTTGAACTTGACATTTCCTGTTGTCCCCGCAGCGGCACCAAACCAATAAAAAGCCCCATAAATTTCATGAGGCGCAGAAACGGGAAAATGCTGGCCATAGCCATGATCTCCGTAGTCGTTGGTTCCAAAAAAGAACCCTTCGCTTTCAACCTGACCCCATATGTAATTTGTATACCCAGGTGCATCAAAGAAATTGCCGGGGTATAACGTGTCTAAATCCAGTTCATTTTGGATGTCCTCCTTTAAATCAACGCGCACCCTGGCCTGCTCTGCATCAAAGGTATTTTGCGCGGCTGGCGCCGTTCGCTGTGCGTAAGCGAAAGAAACCAACAAAATCATAATAATCGTAAATAGTTGTCTCATAGTCTTCCTGTTAGGTTTGTAAAAATAAGTCAGTGTATGATGTATGCGTGTAATGGAATTCGCTTTCCTTGTAAGTGTTTGGTTAAATTGCTGCCTTTGGCACTGATTAACCAAAGGCCAAAATTAAGCCATGACCTTAAAATTTGGAACTTGTCTCATTTTGCTTTTGCTAAGTTAAAAAAACCGCGATGAAAAAAGAACCAAGGCACGGAAAAAAATAAAATATTAACAGTTTTTCTGGATTTTATCCAATAATTAAAGAAGATAAGAGAAACCATGTGCTTTGCAAGCCTTGCTAAATTAAACGGCTATTTGATAAGCATTTACATGTTTGTCAATTCTGTGGGTGCCGCAGTTGAATATAAATACCTGGCAGGCTTGCAATGCACCTATCCCTTTGACCAACACGTTGCGGGGTACCAATTATTTTTGTTTCTTTATACTAGTGTCGTCTCAATGCTACTGTGTCGCATAAGCCGCAGAGATTTTTTCTCATCTCAAAAAAGAAAAACCGCGCATAGCAGTAGCTATGTAAGGGTTTTATTTTGCAGAGATGAGGAAAAAGATCAAGACTTGGGCCGGCTAAAGTAGTGTTGACATGACACTAGGGTTCCGACCTGCATTGTCTATGCGGGCTCAAGAAGCCCCCATGTTTATCTGCATGGCTCTTGTTGTCATTATAAGTGGCTGCATTCCAATCAAAGAATTAAGTTTATTTTTGCACATACCCATTTAAACATTTTGATATGTCAACACCAAATACTTTTTGCCTCAGGCTATTCATTACCGGAACGATTTTGCTTTTTATCAGCATGGTTGCTGCTGCCCAGGTAGAATATGGCGGGGAGCCGGCAAGTGAGTTATACGGACTGCCGCCTTCCGGTGCAGAAGCTATGGTTCTTGGGCTTGACAAGGAAATGCGGCAGGATCGGGATTCCTTATCGAAAGTGCAGGAGCCTGGCATAGCGGCGCATGCCGGTTTTGCCGTTCCGGCTTCGGCCAAGCTGCGTGACAAGGGTCAATGGGACGTCGCCGGCAACCACCTGCACGTATGGCGTATCCGCATTGAATCGCCCGAAGCGCTGGCCACAGGGCTCAACTTCAGCAATTTCACGCTGGGCAGCCAGGCCCGGCTGTTTGTTTATGATCCGGAAAAAGAGGTCGTCCTTGGCAGCTTTGATCACCGGAACAACAGCGCCAACGGAAAGTTTGCCACCGCAGTAATCCCCGGGGATGCCGTGATCATCGAATACCAGGAACCTTACTATCCCGGAAAGCCGGAAGAGATGACAGCCTCCACCTTTGCCCTGGAAAGCGTCATCCACATCAGCAATGGCGGGACCATGCCCGGCAGTGCAAATGCTCGCTGGCTGGACGCGTCGGGCGATTGCATGGTGAATGTCAACTGTCCGGAGGGAGCTGAGTGGCAGGATCAAAAGCGTGGCATTGCACGGATGCTGATGCGTACGGGGGATAGTTATGGGTGGTGCACGGGCTCGCTGGTGAACAATACCGCCCAGGATGCCACACCTTATTTTCTGTCGGCAGAACATTGCGGCAGAAATGCCACGGCAGAAGACATGCTTTTCTGGCAGTTCTATTTTAACCTGGAAACCCGGGAATGCGAAAATAAAGAATTCCCACCGATCAACATGGTGTTTGGCGCGGATGCGCTTGCCCTTGGGGAGCTGGAAGGAGGCTCCGACTTTCGCCTGCTTGAGCTGCACACCTCACCCCCACCCCACTGGCGACCTTATTGGAACGGCTGGGACCGCACGAATGATGGCAGCAGCTCGGGCGTTGGCATACATCACCCCCGGGGAGATGTCAAAAAAATATCCACTTACAACTTTAACCTGCTCAGCGCCGGCCCATCAGTTAGCGGACAGCAGATGGCACAAAATTCGACCTGGCAGGTACAATGGACGGAGACGCAAACCGGGATCGGCGTAACTGAGCAGGGATCATCCGGGTCCCCCATTTTTAACCAGGACAAAAAGATCATCGGCACCCTTACCGGAGGTACTACAGATTGTGAAAACACAGATGGCTATGACTTTTACGGAAAGATCTGGTACCACTGGGATCAAAACGGCACAGACGTTTTCAAACGGCTGGACCAGCACCTGGACCCCCTCGGCACCGAAGCGGGCTCCCTGTCCGGTCTTGACCCATACGAAAACCTGCAACCCTCACCAGGCTTTCTTGAAGCCAGGGTCGACCAGGATAAAAATGCAAGGATTGCATGGTATGCTCCCGGAAATGCACCAAACAAGGACGGATGGTATCAATATGCGGACGACTTCACGCACCTGACCTGGACGGGACCTAAAAGGGTCACGGCTTTCGATGCCCACGCCCTGGGGCTGAACTACCCCATCCAGCTTAGCAAAGTTTCACATGTTTTTGTTCAACACGGAGACCACCCCTGGCCCGATGACAGGTTCCGGTTTGTCGTTTACGATACCGACGGACATACCCTTCTCTATCAATCCGATGAGCTTATTGCCTCACACCTGCAGGAATACGTGTATGAACTGGCTGAAACCCTGGTGTTCGACGATTATTTTTATGTGGGTATTCAACCGTCTGACGCAAGTGGTCACCCTTCCTCGCTTATGCGCCGGGTCAACCTCGGACAAGGATATTCTTTTTACGGCACAGAGGGTGACTGGCAAGCACACGACCAGGTCCAGGATCAAAACTTTGAGGGATCCTTTGCCTACCTCACGGCCATCTACGTGGGAGAAAGCCGGGAGGCTTATCAGGGGCATGAGATGCAGATACACCACGATGAGCTGCAGGATCTGCATCGCAATAGTTACCTCCGCGAGCAAATGCAGGAAGCACAAAGCATGGAAATGGCTGCCGGGATCCTTCCCGACAGCTACAGGCTATATCGCGACGACGAGCTGATTCACACCGCCGGCTTCGACGAAGAAATGCAGTTTACCAACATCCTTCCAGACGACGGCTTTTACCGCTTCCACGCCACCGCCATGTACGGCAACAATGAATCAGCCCGTTCAAACACGGCATACCTCCTCAGGGCAGCTGACTGCGAAGTGCTCATCGACAGCTGGCCCTACACAGAAGAGTTTGACCAGGACTTCGATGATACATGCTGGATCAGCGAGGCCCTGAAAGGTGACGGCTGGGAATTGATGACCAGCTATGGCGGTCCGGGTGTCAACCTCGCCCCGGAGGCAGGTGATAAGTTTTACCTGGCAGCAGGCACCGAAGCAGGGATACACGATGAGTGGCTCATCACCCCGTTGATGGATTTTTCCACACTGGAACACCCGGCTTTGCGCTTTGTGTTTAGCGGCCATAAGGCAAATGATGAAGAAACGGCTTATCTCACCATGCGCATAAGTGATGACGGCAAGGGTTTTGAAAAGATGTGGGACAGCCGCCATTACCCGGGCTTCGCGGCCGGTGATCATCCACCCGACTGGCTCCCGGCGACCGTTAACCTCAAAAGGTTTTCAGGCAGGGACGATGTGCGGCTGGCATTTCAGTTTGCAGGTGGAGAAGGCAGCTTTTTTGCGCTGGACCAATTGCAGGTGCTGGATGGAAACACCATCGCCTTCGACCTGGAAGTGACCACGGATCCGGATAACGCAGGCACCGTGAACGGATCGGGCACCTACCTGGAAGGTGAAACGGTCAACTTAAGAGCCTCAGCCAATGTCGGCCACATGTTCATGGAGTGGCTGAAAGGAGGCCAGGCCATCGGACAACAGGAAACACTTCAGCTGCTCATGCCCGGTAGCGACACTTCCCTGACGGCGAGCTTTATCGACCTGGCCACTGACGTGGAACACATAGCAGACACAGACCAAGCGTTCCGGGTATTTCCTAATCCGGCTACCAACCAGCTGCACGTCCGGCTCAACGACGCCTATGCTGAAACCGTCATTTCGCTGGTCAATATGCAGGGACAGTTGTTGAAGCAGAAACAGTTGCATCACACTGATGCAGGCCAGGAAGTCAGCCTGCAAACAGGAAGTCTCGCAAGGGGCCTGTACCTGCTTCGTTTACAGACAGATCAAAAGAAGACCGTGTTCCGGGTCGTGCTGACAGAATAAGGCTTTGTAGCCTGTTTTATTCAGCCATACGACATTGTATGCATGGGGCGGCATGTTTCATCAATCAGATTCAATGCCCTTTTGCCAAACCAACTGTCTCACAGCACATAAAATCTTCAAACCAAAAGTTAACCGGCAAAAAACACCGAAAAATCGGTCATCTTTTGGTTTTTTTTCTTTACTTTGGAAGTTCGTTTTGACCGGATTTACCGTATAATCCGGGATCATTTTCTGTCTTACATCATTGCTGATCAAGACATTATAAAACAAAAACCTAAGAAATATGTCTATTAAACAAAAGACCCTGGACCTGAAGCGGCGCATGCAGAGTGCCATACAAGGTGGTGGCGCCAAGGCCATTGAAAAACAGGTCGCCATGGGGAAGATGACCGCGCGCGAGCGCATCGTGTCGCTGCTTGACCCCAACTCATTCCACGAATATGATCTCTTTGTGGAGCATGCAGCCAAGGATTTTGACATGGACAAGAAGCACCTGCCGGGCGACGGGGTGATCACGGGAACAGGGACCATCAGTGGCTTCCCTGTTTGCATTTATGCCCAGGACTTTACCGTGGCAGGTGGCTCACTTGGGCTGATGCATGCCCGTAAAATTGGCAAGATCATGGATCATGCCATGAAGCTCAAAATTCCCATCATTGGCATCAACGACTCAGGTGGCGCACGTATCCAGGAAGGAGTGAATTCCCTGGCGGGCTATGGCGAAATCTTTTATCGCAACACACAGGCATCGGGTGTGATTCCACAGATCTCAGTAATCCTCGGACCTTGCGCAGGCGGTGCGGTGTATTCGCCCGCCCTTACTGATTTTGTGTTTGTGGTGGACAAGATCTCCAAGATGTTCATTACCGGGCCGGAGGTGATCCGTTCCGTACTCGGTGAGGAAATCAGTATGGAAGAGCTTGGCGGCGCCAGGGTGCATAGTGAAATCACCGGCAATGCCCACTTTTTCTCCGAAAGTGAAGAGGAATGCTTCCAGAAGATCAAGAAGCTGGTCTCTTACATTCCTTGGAGCAACAAGAAAAAAGCAGCTCCCTTCCCAAAAAAAGCACCCAAATCAAAACAGTTCCGTATAGACAACATCATACCCACCGATCCACGAGAGCCATACGACGTAAGGGACATCATCAAGGCCGTCAGCGACGACAGCGAGTTTTTTGAGGTCCAGGAGCTTTATGCCGCCAACATGGTGGTTGGCTTTGGGAGGCTTAACGGGCAAACCGTCGGCTTTGTGGCAAACCAGCCACTCATCCTGGCCGGCGTGTTGGATGTGGACTCTTCCGATAAGGCCGCACGCTTCATTCGTTTCTGCGATGCGTTCAACATCCCGCTCGTGACATTGGTAGACCTGCCTGGCTACCTGCCTGGCATTGACCAGGAGCACGCAGGCGTGATCCGCCACGGCGCCAAGATCCTTTATTCCTACAGCGAAGCTACCGTGCCCAAGGTGACTGTGATCCTGCGCAAGGCCTACGGCGGTGGATACATCGCCATGTGCTCGCGGCACCTCAAGGCGGACTTCGTCTTTGCATGGCCCACCGCAGAGATCGCCGTGATGGGACCCGAAGGCGCCGCAAACATCATCTTCCGCCATGAGATCATGAACGCCTCCAATCCGGAAGAAACACGGCAACGCAAGGTGGACGAGTACAAGCAGAAGTTTGCCAATCCCTATGTAGCTGCTGCCCACGGCTATATCGACGCCGTGATCGAGCCGGGCGAAACCCGCAAGTTCCTGCTGCACGCCCTGGAGATCGCAGGGGAAAAAGACGAAAAAGGACCGGAGAAAAAACATGGCATTCCACCGTTCTGATCCGGTGTTTTATAAACCTTAGCATCTTTTCTTATGAAGAAGAAACGGAAAGGCAAAAAAGAAGATCCATTTCTGCTGGTGGTCGATGATGTGGAATATCCCACCCATCCCAACAAAAAATACCAGCAACGCAAACCCTATAAGCCTTTGAACCCCAAGGAGGTGACCTCTTTCATGCCAGGCAATATCCAAAAGGTATTTGTCAAGAAAGGGCAAAAGGTCAAGGAGGGCAGCGAGCTCTGTGTCCTGGAAGCCATGAAGATGAAGAACGTGATCCTTTCGCCGGCCGATGGTGTCATCAAAAGGGTGAATATCAAGGAAGGGGACATCGTGGCAAAAAACCACGCACTCGTGGAATTGCAATAACCCTCACGTGTTCAATGTTACCAACTGCCTTTTCCTGCCAAAAGCCAACGGCCAACGGCCAGCAGCAAGCAGCAAACCCGCGACATTTCGACTTTTCGATATTTCGACTTTTTGACTGTTTTGACCATGCTATACTTCACCAGCCATAACCCGCACAAAATTGAAGAGATCAGGGCCATCACCGGTCCTGATCTGGTTATAAAGGGACTGGACGACCTGGGCTGTGATGATGACATCCCGGAGCCATATGAAACGCTGGAAGAAAATGCAATGGCCAAGGCCACCTTCGTGGCCGACAAATACCAAGTAGATTGTTTTGCCGACGATACCGGGCTGGAGGTTGATGCACTCGGGGGGCTGCCGGGAGTCCATTCGGCCAGGTACGCCGGACCGGAAAAGGACAGCAGCAAAAACATGCAAAAATTATTGGATGAGCTGGGTGACGCAAAAGACCGGAAAGCGCGTTTCCGAACGGTGATTGCGCTGGTCATGAAAGGGAGTCATTATTATTTTGAAGGCGTGGCCGAAGGGAGCATAGCTTTGCAGCCATCAGGCAAGCATGGCTTTGGATATGACCCCATCTTCATTCCAGCAGGATATACACAAACCTTTGCAGATTTGCCTGCACACGAAAAAAACAGGATCAGTCACCGCAAACGGGCAATAGCCAAATTGGCTGTTTTTTTCAAAAGGAATCATGTGGCATTTCCGCGTGGTTAAATACAGCCCGTGTCTTACACGTACAGCCATCTCACCAAAAAAAAACACACACCACCTTTGAATGAAGAAGCCTGTTGCTATTTGCTAAGCTGGTGAAAAAGATCAGGACTTGGGCCGGCTAAAGCAGCGTTGACATGACACTAGCGCCCCGACAACGCCTCTTCAATGAGCATTGTAAACAGTTCAGGGATGGTAATTCCCTCTATTTCTGCCTGCTGAGGAACGATACTGGTTTCCGTCATGCCGGGCGTCACGTTGACCTCCAGGAAATAAAGGACATCCCCGCTGTAAATGAAGTCAAAGCGGGTAAGGCCTTTCATGTCCAATGCCTCGTAAATGCGCATGGCCTGATCCTTCACTTGTTCGGTAAGATGATCTGAAATCCTTGCCGGTGTGATCTCGTCGGCAGCTCCCGGCGTATATTTGGCGGCATAATCAAAAAATGCTGCCTTTGTTTTGCTCACGATCTCCGTTACCGGCAGAGCCCGAACCTTGCCCTGCCAGGTAAACACCCCGCAGGTGAGCTCTGTGCCAGCCAGGTACTCTTCCACAAGCACGGCATCATCATGCGCAAAAGCAAGGGCAATGGCATCTGAAAGCTGCTCCGGTTCAAGTACCCGCGACATACCCAGGCTCGATCCACCCTCATTTGGTTTGACAAAGACAGGAAGGGTAACATGTCGCAATACATCTCCCGGAGAATAGGATTGGCCGCGCAACAAGCGGACAGACCTTGCTACCGGAAAGCCCATATGCGCCACCACCTGGTTGCAGTAAAATTTATTAAAGGTAAGCGCGGATGCCAATGCGCCAGCAGTCGTATAAGGAATGTCCAGCAGGTCAAAATACCCCTGCAGCCTGCCATCCTCGCCCGGCGGACCATGGATGGTGATGAAAGCACAGTCGAAATGCACCTTCCTGCCAGCATCCTGCACGGTAAAATCATTTTTATCCACCTCCTTTTCACTGCCATCCGACCGCTTCCACACCCATCGTCTGTTTCTGATTACGATGATAAAAACCTGGTATCGTAAAGGATCCAGGTTCTCACTGATCATTTTTGCACTGGCCATGGATATCACATATTCGCCGGAGTCACCACCTGCTATCAGTGCAATATTTCTCTTTTCCATATCATCGTAGTTTCAAAAATAACCCATCATCCTGCCCCGCAATGGGATGAACCCATTGTCTTGTCGCAAGCAAAACAAATATACAGGAAAATACTGCTCATTTGTATGGCAGTCAAACATAAAAATGCATTTATGACGTTAAAACTAAGTGGCAATTGCATCAGCATGGTGGTGATGTCATAAACACCGCAATGGCATCCATGTGGCAAAACCATCCGTGTGATTTTGACATTCACACAGCAATGCGATCAGCATGGAAATGTCATCAGCGGTCAGTATCCGATTGGGCGGATGCCTGCAGGTCATGATTTTGTATTATTTTTGCCGATGCTGCATGTCATGTGCGCGCGAAGCTTTATGGCAAGCCTGCAGACCTGGGACTGAAGCATGGCATGTCTGCAGATTGGCACGATGAGCAAGGGATTAAAAGACCGAGAGATGACAATATGGGAATTTGTTTTCAGTCGCTTTTTTTTGCGGCAACTGGTAATCGCTGCTGCACTGGGTGTGGCCATTATCTGGGGCTCCCTCAAGTTGCTGGATCTGTATACCCTTCACGGGCGAACGATCACTGTACCTGAGCTGGAAGGACATCGCCTTGAAGAAGCCCAGGAGATCCTCGTTTCCCGCAACCTTCGTTACGTAGTCAATGACTCCATTTATGATCAGGACAGCGAACCGGGAACCATTGCATGGCAAAATCCTGCAGGCGGAACAGAGGTGAAGCGCAACCGTACGATTTACCTTACCAAGGTAGCTGTACTGCCAGAGATGGTAGAAATGCCCGATCTCACCGACCTGAGCCGCAGACAGGCGATCACCATCCTGGAAACGCATGGGCTGGAAGTGGGGCAGCTTAGCTATCAGCCTGACATCGCCCGGGATGCCGTCCTCAAACAGAAATTCAAGGAAGGGCGGATTGAACCCGGGACACCGGTGCAGAAAGGCACGGCTATCGACCTGGTACTTGGTGAGGGACTCGGTGAGAACATCACCATGGTGCCCCTGGTGATTGGCATGAGACCAGATGAAGCTGTCCGGACACTGAACCGCGCCGGGCTGAACCTGGGAGAAGAAGTGATCATGGACGAAAGCGAGGAAAACCTGAAGGTATACCTCCAGGATCCAGACCCGCTGGAACAGACCCAGTACCTGGAAGCCGGCAGCCATGTGGATCTCTTTTTCAGATCGACAGACGAATTTGATTTCGAAGAATACCTGGAGCAACTGCTCTCAGTGCCCATGCCCAAGCTTGTTGGAATGACACCAGAGGAAGTGGAAGACACCCTGTTGAAGCTGGAGCTGGAAATTGGGATGGAAGTATTCGAAGAAGGTGCAGAAAGGGATGATGCAATAGTGTACAGACAGGAGCCGGAGTACCAGGAAGGCATGATCATCCCCAAAGGAGAGAGCATCGATGTATGGTATGAACGGAAGGACACCTCCGACGCAGAAGGGCCTGAGTTCAATGAATTATAATCAGCAATACCCTATGGCAATTCACATAACCTGGATCCTGGTCCTCTTTCTGGGAATGACAAAAGCGCAGGCCCAGGAGGTTCTGCTACCCATGCAACAAAATCCGGAAAAATCCTACGAAGCGGCATCCACGCAGCGGGTGGCCCTCGCTGCCAAAGAAGATGTGCTGGGACTGCCTTTCTGGGATGACTTTACCAATGCAGGTCCCTACCCGGACCCCGCCAGATGGATCGACCAGGATGTATTTGTCAACAAGGGCTTTGCGGTGCACCCTAAAACATATGGGGTCGCTACCTTTGACATCCTGGATGCCACTGGAAAGATTTACGAACATGCCACCATAGATAACATTCCTTTTGCAGCGGATCACCTCACATCAAGAAAGATATCATTGGTCGATTATTCACCGGCAGATTCTTTGCTGCTGACATTTTATTACCAGCCCCAGGGGCGAGGCGCACCTCCCGCCAGCAACGACTCACTGGTGTTGCAGTTTCGCCTTCCGCCGGAAAATGGCCAGCCGGCAAAACAGGACAATGATCGCAATAAAAATGGTGAGCAAAAGAAAGATGCGGAGGAAATGATGTGGCAGAGCCAATGGTCGGCAATGGGTGAATCCCTGCAAAGCTTTTCCCGGGATACCTTTCCCTATTTTAAGCGCGTCGCAGTTCCCATTACGGAAGAAAAATACTTTCATGAGGCATTCCAGTTCCGTTTCAGGAATTTTGCCTCCTTTGCCCCCGGCTTGACCATTCCCAACTATTCCGGCACTGGCAATGTATGGAACATTGACTATGTGTACCTGGATGCCAACCGAAGCACGCCGGACGCTTCCTATTTTGACATTGCATTCGTATCCCCCCCGCAATCCATGCTGCAGGACCTGACAGCCATGCCCTGGTCGCAATACATTGCTGATCCTGCAAGTGCCTTGCGCAGCAACTTCCAGGTCTCCATAGCGAACCTGGATGAAGTATCCTATAATTATGATTATAAATATGTGATACAGGACGAGGGCGGCCAAACCATACGGACTTATTCCGGTGGATCCTGGGTCATCGATCCTTTCACCGAAGAGGGATACCAGGATTATGCACCGCACGCCAACCCCATTGTGCTTGCCAACCCACTGCCCACTGCGCCAGCCGAAGAAAGGCATTTTCGAATAGTCCACAAACTTCGGCAGGGTGCCGACGGCGATGACTTTCCGCGCAACGACACCCTGATTTATGACCAACATTTTGCAAACTATTTCGCCTACGATGATGGCAGCCCTGAACTCGTTCATCTTACCAAGGGCAGTGATCCGGGAAGGGCATTGCAGTTTTACGCTGCCCATGCCGACACCATCAAAGCCGTGGATATCTTCCTGATGGAAACCATCAACAACCAGGATTTTCAGCAGATGTATCAAATATACATCTGGGACAGCCTCGATCCAGAAAATATCATATACCAGTCGGACGAGCTCTTCATTGAAGAAGACACAAACTACGGAACGTTTATACGCCATCAGCTGGAAAACGACGTGGTGGCAGAAGGTCATTTTTATGTGGGCCTCCGGCAGACAGGCACGGTAGAACTTAGAAATGCGATCGTGGTGGGTTTCGACAAAAGCAATAATATACAACACCGGCTATGGTATGACTCCGGTGACGGGTGGCTCCAATCGGAGATGAGTGGAGCCCTGATGATCCGGCCTGTCATGAATAGGGATTTCCCCACAGGGGTCGCAGAACCCGGCGACATGCGGGAGCCTTGGGTGCATGTCTATCCCAACCCGGTATCCGGCAACTGGCTGCAGGTTGAAGCCGCGGATGGTTCACATGGCTTACAGGAGGCCACCATCCGGATTTTTGACGTCCGGGGGCGTCTTATGCAGGAAGAACCATACAGCGAATCAATCAACATCTCAACGCTTCAGAATGGGGTCTATATGATGCGTGTAGGTAATGCGCAAAAAGGCCGGCACCAAACCCTGCGACTAATCATCGCACGATAATCCTATCACCCCGAACACGAAACGGAGCAGCCTGAATAACCCGGGGTGAAACCCCTGAATAACCCGGGGTGAAACCCCGGGAGGCCCATCAGCGAAACCCCGGGAGGCCCCATGAGACGCGCGACCATACAAAACAAAGGAAGCTCGTCAAATCAACGCCCTATCACATCACACACAAAACCACGAAGTGGTATAACATGAATAACCCGGAGTGAAACTCCGGGAGAATAACCCGGGGTGAAACCCCGGGAGACAACCCGGGGTGAAACCCTGGGAGACCCCGGGAGACCCCGCGAGACCCACGACCATACATAACACGATGGCAACAAAAAACCCATACCAGGACGCAGATCCTGCGCCTGACCGACCGGATGAAAGCGAAAACCAGGAGATGTATGAACATCACCGCTTTGTCGTGGACAAAGGCCAGGGGCTGATGCGCATCGACAAGTACGTACAGGCCCGGACAGAAGGCATCAGCCGCAACAAGATCCAGAATACGGCCAGGGCTGGAAACATATTGGTCAATGGGGAGCCTGTCAAGCCCAACTACAAGGTAAAGCCCCTGGATGAGATCAGCATCGTGATGGCTCACCCGCCCCGTGAGATCGAGCTGATCCCCGAAAACATCCCCATCCATGTGGTGTATGAGGATGATCACCTAATCATCATCAACAAGGAGGCCGGTATGGTCGTGCATCCTGGTTACGGCAATTACACCGGCACACTGGTCAATGCCCTGGTCCACCATTTTAAGGACTTGCCTGTGCAAAAAGATGAGCCCGTCAAACCCGGCCTGGTCCATCGCATCGACAAAGACACTTCAGGGCTCCTGCTCGTGGCCAAAACGGAAATGGTACAGACCAGGCTGGCCAAGGCCTTTTTCGACCGCAAGATCGACCGGATCTATCACGCATTGGTATGGGGAGACTTTGAGGAAGATGAGGGGACCATCACCGGCCATATTGGCCGCAGCCTCAAAAACAGGAAGGTGATGGATGTCTTTCCGGATGGCGCCTACGGAAAACCGGCCATAACACACTATCGGGTGCTTAAGCGTTTTGGTTACGTCAGCCTCGTGGAATGCAAACTCGAAACCGGCCGCACTCACCAGATCAGGGCGCACTTCAGGTACATAAAACACCCGCTTTTCAATGATGCCACTTACGGAGGAGACAGGATCCTAAAAGGAACGACCTTCACGAAATATAAACAGTTCGTAAATAACTGCTTCTCTCTGTTGCCTCGTCATGCGTTGCATGCCAAAACCCTCGGTTTTACACATCCAGTAAGCGGAAGGTACATGCATTTTGACGCACCGCTGGCCGAAGACATGCAAACCGTCATTGACAAATGGCATAACTATGCCATCCACAAAAAAGCCGAAAGCTAGCCGACGCTTGTCTGATCCCCCACACACCATTTCGAACGCACAGCGAAGGACCCTCACCACCCCGCGCATCATCCCGAACGCGCAACGTTCCCCCCTCCCGGAACCCCGAAGGGGTTCAACACGAATAAAAAACCACAAACCGAAGCTTGTGGTTACCAAAATTTTTTGTGAAGGTTTCTTCCTTTTATCTGGTCATTAGTTAAATTCCATCACCACCAGGTATTCTCCATCTTCTTCCTGATAGCGATCGGTTTGTACATCGGCTGTTTCTGCTTCAGGAGAAACCACGGGCTGCATGTTTTCTGCAAGCATCCCGGCAATGGCAGGCGAGTCTTCAGGTGAGATGTCTGCCTCAAAAGCAGGCAGTTCCTGGTTTGCATTTTTTACGTCGTGCATGCGGACAGCCACGGAGGTTTGCGGAGCACGCTCCCGGTCTTCTATCAGATCCATATCCATGCCGCGATCATTTCCCCTTCCAGCGAGCATGTCTTCTGTGACGACAATGGTATAACTAACGCTTGCACTTGCCTGCGCCTGTACATCCTGTACCAATCCAAGTGCGAAAATGATTGTAAAAATTATGGTGATTGCCAGTGCTTTCATTGAAAAATATATTTACCTCTGCTTGTTTTACATGACAAATATGGTAAATATTTTTTAGATAGCAAATATTTTTGATTAATTTTTTACTTTTTTGTTGCATTTTTTTGCCTGGTCTTTTTATTTGTAAATATATTTTACGCTTAATTGGCCTGGCAGCAACCATTTTTTTGTGTGCAAAGCGGATATGAAGCACCGGTTTTTGTCCAGGTATATGCTCTGCATAAAGCATCCGGTCCTCCATAATGCGCTGCATTCCCTTTTCAGGGGAATACAGGTAATCAATGTTTTGTGGATTCGGTTTCTCGCAGAGGTTCGCTGATGGTTTAGTTTAGGCTTGCTGAGGAAAAACCTATGGGTGATAAAAATCCTCCTTTTTGTCAATTCTTTGGCATGGCAGTTTGGCTTTGCTGAGCTCGTGGATGCCCGGTTACTCTGTTTGAAATATGTCAAAAGCCCGAAATGGCTGGTTTTCCGCTTCATGCCAACAGCCAATAGCTTTCTTACGCTCAGGACCCAGTGACAATAATCATTTTTCTAAGTGTCAAAAAATCTGTCATGTGCGGTTCATTTAATTTTTTAAAGCGCTATAGGTTATAAAGATCCTTTACACGTGGCTAAGCGATAAAAAACGGCCTGAGCAGTCAATCTGCCCAGGCCGCTAGTTTGAAAACTGGTGTCGTTGCTTAGCGCTTCAGTCCATACTTTTCAATCTTGGCATTCAGCGTAGGCCGGGTAATGCCCAGGATGGAAGATGCTTTTTGTTTACTCCATTTCACATAGGCAAGGACCTTAGCGATATGTGCTTTTTCCACTTCAGCAAGGCTTACGGGCATTTCGTCGGGGATATCGTCAGCGACATGTTCTTCAGACACGCCCTCCAGGTGGATGTATTTTGCCTCCAGCGCCTCTCCGTGCGCAAGCAGCACAGCTTGCATCAGCACATTTTTCAGTTCCTGTACATTGCCTGGCCATTCATAAGACTGCAGGAGCTTGATTGCCCGCGTTTCCACCTGATGCACATTTTTGTTAACCAGGGAATTGAGCTCCTGGAGCAAATGACGGGTAAGTACAGGGATGTCTTCCTTCCTTTCACGCAGGGGTGGAATGTGCAGGGAAAAAACCTTAAGCTTGTAATAAAGTTCTTTCAAAAATTTCCCCTCATTGATCAAGCCATTGATGTCCTGGGTAGTTAATGAAATCAACCTGGGCTGTTTGTCTGCATCCTTCATAAAATGGTCATTCAGATAGTCCATCAGGCGCACCTGCATGTCGGCCGACAGCATGCCCACCTCATCAAGGATTATGCTGCCAAATCCGGCATCGCTGATCGTGCCGGATACTTTTTGGTCAGCATAATCGGTCATGACCTTCCGTGCGTATTCCAGGTGTTTTTCCTCCAGGCTTTTGCAGCTGAGCTGAATCAGCGGGGCATCCTGCTGACTGCCGGAATGGTGTATAAGCCTTGCCAGTCGCTCTTTCCCCGTACCGGTCTCACCCGAAATGATCACACCCACGCTGGTTTGCGCAAAGCGGCCCACGTTCTTGAATATTTCACGCATCGCCGGGGATTTGCCCACCATCAGGTTCTCATCCCGTTTGCTTTGCGCAGTTTCGGGATCATCCGGATCTTCTTTTTTGGCGGCCTGTAAAGACTGCAGTCCGTTTTTTACCGCCTCCAAGAGCTCTTTCGGATTGATGGGCTTCTCAATAAAATCAAACGCCCCCGTTCTCATCGAACGAATGGTCAGCGAAGCATCTCCATATGCCGTTAATATGATTACCGGGATGGTATCATCTACCTCCCTGATCTTACTCAATACATCAATGCCACTCATGCCGGGCATTTGATAATCCGTAATCACAATATCGGGATTTTTATCCTGCAGCAATTGCAAGCCAGCCTGGCCCTCTTTAGCAGTGTGCACTTCAAATCCCTTTTTTCGGAGAATCCCTGATGCCAGTTGCACCACCACAGGGTCGTCATCAATAATCAATACTTTTTGCATGTCCATGGCTTTGTTATTCATCTATAGATATACGCCTTAAACTTTCACACAAAAGTAAAGATTATTTACAACACAGGAAGCCCACAGGGAAATTTTTAACATTTTCCCTGAAATTTCTATGCTGTCAGAAGGATTGGTTCTGTAACGGAAAAGGTGATTTTGCGAAAAGAAGTTACAGATTCTTAAGCATTTGGGAACTTCTCCCGGCCAGATAAACTAAAACCGCAGGTTAATACCTGCCATAAAATGTCTTCCTGCCTGCGGAAAAAACCCGTCATCAATGGAGACCAGCCCCTGATCGCCGACAACGCCTTTATATACCCATGCATTGGTCTCATATTGCACATCAAAGACGTTATTCACCTGGAAAATAAATTCCAGCTCCCTGAATGCCCGTGCATTGATCACATATTGCAGCCTAAGGTCGTTGACAAAATAAGCGTTCAGCATGCGGTCTTCACTCATGGTATTGTCAATATACTGGTCGCCCACATATTTGCTATCCAAATGCACGTGAAAGTTTTTTACGGGAGTAAGTTGCACCTGGCTCGACGCAATGACCGAAGGGGAAAAGGCGATGTCGGTGTCTTCATACACCCTGACATCTGTGCCAATCCAGTTCCAGTCTGCATCATACTTATCTGAATGCTCCTCAAATTCCGGGATCTTATTGCGGCTCAGGGTAAGGTTACCAGACCAGGCCAGGATGTCGTTGAACCTGTACCTGCCCTCAAACTCCACTCCCATGCGATAGCTCTCTTCGATATTGGTTCGGGAAAAGCCACCCACATCATTGATTTCGCCGGTGAGAATGAGCTGGTCGATGTAGTCCATCAGATAGAAATTC
Organism: Bacteroidales bacterium; assembly: GCA_003552075.1. Taxonomy (GTDB): domain Bacteria; phylum Bacteroidota; class Bacteroidia; order Bacteroidales; family UBA7960; genus PUPG01. The sequence goes on along the minus strand of PUOJ01000140.1, from coordinate 2,286 downwards.
ACTCCGAAGCGGGCATTTGTCCGCTGATAGGCATACCCAAGCTCAATGTTGCGGAGTGTTTCGTGTGTTGGACGGCTTTCCGGCGAAGATTCCGTAAAATCACGGCGAACTGGCTCACGGTTTCCGATCCCGCCAAACAGATAGGTGGTATGCCGCGGTCCCCATTCGTAATTCAACCCCAGTTTTGGATTAAAGAAATGGAAGATCTCCTTTTGCTGCAGGGGAACGACCTCTTCGTGCACCCAGGCCTGACCGAGGAAGCTGTACGAGACATACCTGTACTGCATGTCGGCAAAGGCAGTCAGCTGCGGGGTCAGGTCATAACTGGTTTTCAGGAAGCTGTTAAAGTCCTTCTTGAATCCGTTGTTATCATAATAGCGGTGCCGGATGTCGGCATGCTGGGCGTGCCTTGCCCAGATGATTTCACCATAATGATCGCCGTCGTATTCATTGTATCCCCCACCGAAAATCATTTCCAGTCCACTGTAATTGTTATAGTTCAATGAGTAGGTAAGCCCATAGAAATGGTTGTCAAGCCACCTTCTTCGAACCAGGTCGCTGCTGGTGATCTCTTCATCCCCAAGCATCACGTTGGGCAGGTCGTACCGGCTAAATGCCTCATCTTCCCGGTATTGTTCATAATAGCCGCGGCCCCTGGTATAGTGCAGGGCTCCCGTAGCTACCAACCCGCGGCTGATGTCGTGGGTCACATGGACCTGATAGTGATCCTGCTGGTAATTGTCGGTTTCATTGTCATAAAACTGTGTATTGCCATCGGGATCGGTATACATTCCGGAAGGGTTGAAGGTGCGGTTTTGCTCCAGCATGTCTGATGGCACCCCGTTCCAGGCCTGGTAAGTGGTTTCCTGCCCTGAGAAAACCACGCCTTTTACCATGGTGTTGGCACCGTAATATCCTCCGGAGAGGTAAAACGATTTCAGGTCGGCGCTGGCCCGATCTACATAGCCATCCGACTCAATCCTGGAAAGCCGGCCGTCGAAGGCCCAGTTGTCGTTGATCAGGCCGGTACCAAAGCTAACGGTGTTCTTCAGGGTATTGAATGAGCCGGCAGATGTGTTGACTTCGGCATAGGTTTCGTCCCTCAGGGTAGTCGACTGCAGGTTGATGGTGGCGCCAAAGGCACCGGCTCCATGCGTGCTGAGGCCAACGCCGCGCTGCACCTGCAAATCGTCCACGGAAGATACAATATCGGGCATGTTCACCCACCATACGCCATGCGATTCGGCATCATTGACTGGAATGCCATTCATGGTCACGTTGATCCGGCTCTGGTCGCTTCCGCGGATGTTCATCCAGGTGTAGCCGACACCGGATCCGGCATCGGAGCTGGCCACCAGCGAAGGTGTGTTGGTGAGCAGCATCGGCAGGTCCTGCCCCAGGTTGCGCGGTGCCAGGTCCTCGCGCGAGATGTTTGTGTAGGTGACCGGGGCACGCCCCCCGGCCCTTACGGCCGAAACCACTACTTCTTCCGTAAGTGTCACGCGACGCTGCATCTCAATTTCGAGGTGGCTGTCTTCGGCAAGGTCCACCTCCTTCTCAACCGGGTCGTAACCCATGAAGCTGATGCGCACAAGATACCCGCCAGGTTCAAGGTCCTCAAAAAGGAATGTGCCATCGCGATCCGTAAACATCCCTTTATACGTGCCATCGATGACCACGTGCGCCCCTGGCAGGGTGTTGTCCTCTTCGCGGTCGGTCACACGACCGCTGATTGCATGCTGGCCTGATGCATACATTGGTAACATCAGGCAAAATGCCATCAGTAATGCTAATTTTTGCATGATTAAATGAATTAAACTGTGTGAAACAATCAACGGCAAATAGGAGTAAAAAGCCGTCATTTGTTTGCATCCCTTCCCTTCGCCGGCACTACCCGGATCAGGTTCAATGGGTTTGATCTCAGCCCGTTTGTTTAGGGCACCCCTATTTGTGAATTGCAATACAAAATTACAAAAAAAGAAAATGTTTCGATGCCTCTTTTCAAAATTTCAATTTGGGATAACACAAGAAATAATCCACAAATGGACACAAATGCTTTCACAAATGGACACAAATGCCTCACCCCAATAAAACCTTGTCCTTAAAATCCTTACACACCCAAACCCTTTAACCCACCGCACACCCCGACTTTTCGACCTTTCGACTTTTCGACCTTTTGTCCTCTTGTCCTTTCCCTTTCAGAATACCATCTTTGCAGCACAAAGAACACCAAACCATCCCAACCCTATGCATACCCCGACTTTTCGACCTTTCGACATTTTGACT
>PUOJ01000150.1 GCA_003552075.1 Bacteroidales bacterium | reverse complement strand
CTTTTAGCTTTTGGCTTTCTTGCCAACAGCCAATGGCTAATAGCCAAAAGCCTACTTAGTCTGAACGCCCCCGTGACAATAATCATCCCCCTGTGTGTCAAATCTTTGGCATGGAGGTTTCGTCCTTTTGTCATTTCGTCCCTTCGTCCTTTTGTCTTTTCACCAACTTCTTCCATTGGATTACCGCATAGGCGATGATGCCGGCCACCAAAATGGCGCTGAAAGTTAGGGCAATGTATTGACCGGTGTAATAAGGCCGGGGTCTGAAACTGAAAACTATGGTAGAATCACCCGGTGGCAGCACCATGGCGCGTAAAAGGTAGTTTACCCTGAAATGATCAGCATCCTGGCCATCAATCGTTACCTCCCAGCCATCGGGATAATAAATCTCACTGAAAACAGCGAGTTTTTGTGTGTTGCTGGTGTATTCATATTTCAGCTGGTTGGGTTGATAGTCTACCAGTTGAATATTTGCCCCGGGGTCATATCCAATATTTGCTTCTTCCAGGTATTTTTCGAAACGCTGGTCTATGACGGCTATTTCTTTGGTATCAAGGTTATCCAGGGCAAGCAGCTCTGCATCCGCATTGGGTACTATTTTGAAATCCGGCACAAACCATGCATTACCCCTTGCAAATGGATTCTCAAGTGGTGGTGTCTGAGGATGATACAGCACATATCGCGTATTCAGCATATTGAGTACGGTCTTATCCTGCAATGCTTGTGTGATCTGACGATCATCGGCACCTTCATTGAAGAGCCGCTGCAGGCTTTGCATCTCCGCATGAATATGAAAGTCGATCAGGTCCTGATAACGCTGAAGTTTTGCGCCATGATATCCTCCTATCGAGTGATGGTAATAGGATGTTCGGCTGCTGTTAAAGGTGTTCTCGGAAATATCCAGCACCCTGAAAATATCATCATCTTCCAGGATATACTGGTCTGCCGGACGCAATGTGAAGGGTCGTTCCACCCTGCGGCGTGGCTCAAAGTCGTCATTATTAAGATATCGCCTGTTGATGGGCCACATGTCAATGGTAATAAGCAGGACGACCAGGATTACAAAAATTGCCTTCCATATTTTGTTGTAAGCAAACAGCAGTGTGACCAACGCAGCGGCGGCAGCAAAGAAGAAGCTACGAATCGCATCGGCTCTGAAAATGCTTATGCGTGCTTTTTCAAGGTTATAAATGTAATCGTTGATCTGTGCCGACATGGCAGGATCCTGTGCAGCGAGGTTTGCCAGGTCATTGGCTTCTGCATCTGTCATGAAAGAGAAAAATAGCCTGGGCATGATATAAAAAAGTAAAGCCAGGCCCGCAGTGAGGCTTGATGCCACAATGAATGCCCTGCTTCTGAAAGAAAGACTCCCTGGGTGTTGGTATAATTTATACATACCCAGGAATGCGAGTGCCGGGATACAAAGTTCGGCGATTACAAGTGTCATGGCTACGGCCCTGAATTTGTTGTATCCGGGCACATAGTCAATAAACAGGTCTGTGAGCGGCATAAAATTTTTGCCCCATGCCAGCATTACAGATAAGATGGTGGCTGCCACCAGCGCCCATTTCAGGGGTCCTTTCACATAAAAGAGGGCAAGAAAGAAAAAGAATAGGACCACGGCACCTACATAAACAGGTCCTGAGGTAAAAGGTTGTGCGCCCCAGTAATGATTGGCCTGCGCCACTACCTGTTGGAAGCGCGGATCTACTTCTTCCATTGCGGCCTCATTGGTCCCGAGGGATGCTGTAGCGCCTCCTTTAACATTTGGGATCAGAAGGGAAAACGTCTCTTCGATGCCGTAACTCCATGCAGTGATATAATCTTTGTCCAATCCGGTGGTGACAGGTTCTTCCCTGATCGTAAGCTCAGTGCCGCCACGCATGGTTTCAGAAGAGTAAGAATAGGTTCCCCAGAAATTTCCAATGTTTATTCCAATGGCTATGATCAGGCCGATCAGAAGCACTCCCAGTTTTTTCAGGAAGGCTGGCAGCATTTTCTCCCTGTAGTGCTCAGCCAGCTGGAAAAGTCCGTAAAATGCTACAATGATACCAAGATAATAGGTGATCTGGTAGTGGTTGGCATAAAGCTGCAATCCCATAAAAATGGCAAACAACAAGCCCCCTGCCATGAACCTTCCCCGGAAAGTGTATATGATAGCACCCAGGACTGGGGCCATGTATCCAATGGCGACAGCTTTGGAATTGTGTCCAGCTTCTATGATGATGAAGTGGTAGGAGGAAAAAGCAAATCCCACGGCACCCGCCAATGCGATCCAAGGGTTGATTTTCAGTATTAAAAGAAAGATAAAAAAGCCGGCAAAGTACAAAAATATCATATCGGCAGGTCGTGGCAGCCAGAGCGTCATTACATCATGGAAGAAATCAGCAATGTTGTGCGCCCATTGTACAGATATCTGAAAGGCTGGCATGCCTCCAAACATGCTGTTTGTCCACAAGGCTTCTTCTCCGGTTTCCTCGCGGTGCTCCTGGATCTCCTGCGCCATACCCTGCCATTTAACGATGTCGCTCTGAAGAATTCTCTGGCCTTCTAGCACAGGGCTCACATATACTATGGTGAGCAGCAAAAACACAATGACAGCTACTACATATGGCTTCCACTTACCGGGATGCATCTCTTTAATAATCGCTTTGATGGTTTCCATTGGGTTGGTTATGAGTTATTAATGTCAATACGACAGGATGGGGGCCAAGGATTAGTCTATCCGGTCGTTTTTTTGCTCCCTGAACCGGGTCGCCTAATCATCGATCTCTTCATAATCCACATATTCGCCAAGCTGGTCGGTATCTGGCTTTCGGTTTTTCTGACTCTCTTGGTATTTACGGTATTGTGCTTTGCGTTTGGCCTCGGCTTCAGCCGCCCAGGGATTGTCCCGGTAAAACCTTTTTTTGAATCTATTCAGATACCATCGGGCAATCCAGGGCACAATAAAAGTGATTACTACTCTGAAGATGAGGTATATGAGGATGAAAATGGCAATGACTCTCAGCATGAAAAATGGCTTTTGATCCTGATTAGCAAAAGTAAGAAAAATGTGGCTCTTTACATTGGCTATGAGACTTGCCATATAGGGCTATGGCCTGTATGGCATATGTGAGAAAAGGCTTTCTGAAGTGAAACCAATAGTGTATTTTTGCAGGGATGCGAGTGATGGACACATTTTTGCCTGTTACGCGGGAAGAACTTGAAGCGCTGGGGTGGGATCAACCGGATATCATCCTTGTAAGCGGTGATGCTTATGTGGATCACCCATCATTCGGAACGGCGGTAATGGCGCGTCTGGCTGAGCATCAGGGCATGCGCGTGGCCATATTACCTCAACCCAATTGGCGAGATGATCTTCGCGACTTCAAAAAGCTGGGCAGGCCGAAATACTTCTTTGGGGTCACTGCAGGTGCGATGGATTCAATGGTGAACCATTACACGCCCCGCAGGCGAAAACGCAGCGACGATGCCTATACGCCCGGTGGAAGGGCCGGTTACCGGCCAGACATGCCCTCAATCGTATATACGCAAATATTGAAAAGGCTCTACCCGGATGTGCCTGTGCTGCTTGGCGGGGTGGAAGCCAGCATGCGCCGTTTTACCCACTACGATTACTGGCAGGACAAGGTGCGGCCGTCCATCCTGTGGGAGAGTGGTGCCGACCTGCTGATATATGGCATGGGCGAACAACCCCTGGTCAGGATCATCAGGCTATTGCAAAAAGGGGTCCCTTTCCATTCGCTATACAACATCCTGCAGACTGCTTTTGTGGTGAACCCTGCAGACAGGCTGCTGCCACTTAAAGGGCATGAAGACACCTGGGTTCCATCGCATGATCGCTGCCTGCAGGATAAAAAAGCTTTTGCTGATGCTTTTCGGGTCATGGAGGAAGCGGCGAACTCCTGGCAACCGAACCGGCTGATTCAACCGGCAGGGGAGGGGCTGGTGGTGGTGAATCCACCCTATCCTCCGGCTGATCAAAAGGCGGCAGACATGCCCTATGATCTGCCATATACCCGCTTGCCGCATCCCAGGTATAAAAAGAAACCACCCATTCCGGCCTATGAGATGATCCGTTTCTCGGTCAACACCCATAGGGGCTGTTTCGGTGGCTGCAGCTTTTGTGCGATCGCTGCCCACCAGGGAAAGTTTGTCGTGAGCCGGTCCGAAGCATCAGTCATGCAGGAGCTGGAGCAAGTTACCCGGACACCGGGGTTTAAAGGTCACATCACAGACCTGGGAGGTCCAACGGCAAATATGTATAACATGGGAGGAAAGGACCTGTCGGTTTGTCGACGCTGCCGCCGGCCTTCCTGCCTGCATCCTGAAATATGCAAAAACCTGGATTACGATCACCATCCCCTGATCAACCTCTACGAAAAAGCCCTTCAGGTATCTGGCGTAAAAAAGCTGACCATTGGCAGCGGGGTCCGGCACGATATGCTTGTGGGGAAAACGACCGGGGAGGTCAAACGCTATGGGTTGCATGCCTATACCCGGCGCTTGCTTCGGCATCACGTGTCGGGACGTTTGAAGCTGGCTCCCGAACATACCGAAGGAAGGGTGCTGCAGGCCATGCGAAAGCCCTCTTTCGGATATTTTGAACGGTTTTATTCGCAGTTCAAAAAAGTATGCCGCGACGAAGGCTTGCCCTGGCAGATGGTTCCTTACTTTATTTCCGGACACCCCGGAAGCCATGAACAGGATATGCGTGCACTGGCAGCTGTGTTGAAAAAACTCGGATTGAAGGCTGATCAGGTGCAGGAATTCACACCCACCCCGATGACCCTGGCCACGACCATGTATTATACCGGGATTGATCCTTATACTGGAAAGCAGGTATTCACTGCCAAAACTGACCGGCAGAAGAAGCAGCAAAAGGCTTATTTTTTCAGGAATTTTTAAGACAGGGGTAAGAAGTAAGAAGTAAGAAGTAAGAAGTAAGAAGTAAGAAGTAAGAAGTAAGAAGTAAGAAGTAAGAAGTAAGAAGTAAGAAGTAAGAAGTAAGAAGTAAG
>PUOJ01000020.1 GCA_003552075.1 Bacteroidales bacterium | reverse complement strand
GGCATTGTGACAGAACGGCTGCAGGTTACCCGTTAGCGCTTGCGGAAATCCTGCTGACAAATATCACAAAGAGGGCTGATTTCTTACAATCAGCCCTCTTTACTTTTGTGCCACACCTGTTGGCTGGCCACGCCCTTTTATACATATAATTCAATAGTTTTCAGCCCTTCCATGGCGAAGCAGAGAAAACTTAAATTAAATGACCATGATATGTGAAGTCATCCCGCAGGAACAGCGAACGGAGGAACGCTAAAGTACGCTGCAGAAGCGGATCGGAGCAGCAACTGGAGCTGCTGAATGTGCATGTTGAAATGAGATTTGAGATTATAAGCACGCCATGGATCCCATTTCAAATGTGCATGGAACCCGGATTAGTTTACAGGGACTCCACGTAATCCAGCACCTGTATCAAATCTTCCGCGCGGTCAAAGTCAATGTCCTGTCGCCGGACAAATCTCCTGATCTGCCGGCTGTGATCGGGAAATGCACGTTGCAGCGCCCTCCGGTTGTAAACGCCCACCGGCTCGTCATCTGCAAGAAAGTAAAAATGCTGCTTTCTTTCCAGGTTGATGTGCAGTTGCTGCCCGCCCGGATTCTCGAGCATGGCATGGTGATTGGCAGCACGACCTTCCCTGCCCTTGGTGAGGGTGTGCAAGACCTCGACCGAAGCGGTTTCGTCGGTGGTGCCATATGCCCCCCTGACCCGGGTTTCTGCATCAACGTCTACCAAATGGCGGATTAGCAGCTCCTCTGATTCCGGAATCACCTGGAAAAAACCTTCTTCTCCGAAAGGAAGGAAAAGGGCCTGGCCTATCCTGACCGAGTCTACGTCGGCAGGCTCCAGCCATTGTGCCTGGCCACGGGCATCCGTGTAATGGAAGAGCCCAAACAGGACGTTGAAATTGAAGATTCCGTCCTCTTCACTGCCTCTCCAATAATAGGATCCCTCACGGTCTGCAGAATAAAGATACTGGACCTCCTTGTTGGCAAGCTCCTCCAGTTGCACCACGTGGTCATCGGTGCGAATGCGCTGCTGCTGTGCCTGTACGACACCCGTATACGTAAATGCCAGCAAGGCAAATACCAATAATTGAACACCGTTTCCTCTATTCATAGTGTATGTGTTTTTATTATGACCAAAGCTTATGGGGTTGAACAGGTTTATGGTTTGAAGTTATCCACAAATTAACACAAATGGTTTACACAGATGCACACAAATGCCCCGGGTAACTTCGAACAGCCCAGGTGACAGCCCAAGTGCTGCGGCTACTTCTTACTTCCTACTGCCTGCTTACTTCTTACTTCTTACTTCTTACTTTCTTACTCCCCACCCAGTGGCATATCCGAAAACAGGATCTCCCCATTTTCCCCGATGCCCTGAATGACCAGCCGCATGTTTCTGACGTGCCCGTCGACAGGGAATGTTGCGCTTATGGGGTTGTTTTCGTCGGGTGCCGCATTGGCTTCCCAGAAAAGCGTCCGGCTGATATCGTGCCGTACGAATTTATCCGTATGTATTTTGGATTCAAACGTTTCGGAGGGCACATGAAACCCTTGCAAGGAATACTCATACCTGCCATGGCGGTGGTGATCGCCTCTTTTGGTATATATGAGCAGGGCACCGTTTGCTCCACGGCTTCCCAGAATGGCGGTGGAAGGACCTGTCATCACCTCCAGCCTGTCAATATTGTACACGCTGATGCCAAGGAAGGCACTCCGGTTGACAACTACCTCATCCACCAGGAATAAGGGCTCATTGCTCAACTGAAAGCTGCTTTGCCCACGCAAAACGATCTCATTACCTACCAGCCGTAATCCCCTGACCCTTGTACGCAGCACATCCATCACCGTATTATGCTGATCACGGACGTCATCAAAATAGACCACCTGGTCCACATCGCTGTACATGGAAACGCTTTCCCTGGAGGGCTCCACGAGTGGCCGGCTGGTAAACATGGTTTCCGGCCTGGGTGTCCTTTCCCAGTCGTCGCCACGGCTCGTTACCGAAAAGGGTTCTGTATGAAGATTGTTGCTATATTCAATCTCGTCCGCATCCCTGAAATCGATGTCGACCCGCAGGTCCCTGGCCCTGACAAACTGATCGATGCGCAGCTTGGCGGTAAATTCGTCTTCATAGTCCAGGTTTGTAAACGAGAATTGACCTCTTTCGTCCGTGGTGATACTGTATACATCCACACCATCAGAATGTATGGCAAGTTCAACTTCAACTTCACCGGTATTGCGTTCCGATGACCTGGGTGATACGACGCCTTCAATGGAAATGCCCTCGGGGAACCCATAGGTAATCTCAGGGAAAGAACGCTCCATGATATCCTCCCAGTCATAGCGCCGCCATCCATGGGTCAGCATAAGGAGGTCAGCCGCCCTTTTGACTTCATCACTGGTGCTGTGCAGATAATACCAGGGGTCCTTAATGGTTTCCCCGATATCGGAGGTTAACAAGAGACTGGAGGCGATATTGGCACGCATGTGATCATATGACTGGTCATTGATGTCTAATACAGCCAGTGAATAACCGCCTCCACTGAGGACTTCCTCCCCGGAGAGCTCCACGGTCAGGGTCTGTTCTTCCGTGCCCTCATCCTGTGTCTCTAAGTGAAGAATTTCGGCCTCATGGATGTCTCCATGATTGACAAACACCAAACGTTCTGCAACAGGATCACCCTGATCGGAAAAAAGGACTATCTGGCTGATGCCGGTGGGTAATTCATTGAGCGGAACGGTCATCGAAAGCCCATCTTCATCCAAGGCATGATGCTCCAAAAACACCTTGCGTCCTCTTGTGTGTACCAGCAAGTATACTGAGTTGCCTGGTGCTCCTGGCCTGTCAGCTATGCTGGCATTGACATTTACATGGATGTGGTCATCCGCTTTGCCGGCTGAGAGCAGATAGCCGGTTTGCTGGACTGCCGGGAGGCTGTATGTGCTTTCTTCACCGTTTTCAAAGGCGACCCTTGCAGAATATTCGGCACCAGGTTCCGGGGTGAATTCAAAGTCACCCATGCCACCATGAACGGCGGAGAATGCAAGCACCTCGTTTCCGTTCTCGTCCAGCAATACCCCGTTGGCATCAACTGGCCCTCCAAGTTCATCGGCGGCCTTGAATGCTACCCGGTTTTCATGGCCTGCCAACAGATGGCCCCCTTCCGGGAAGAAAGCAAATTGCATGCTTTCCCGGTCATTCTGCAATCTCCTGTTGAATAAGCGGTTTTTCCAGACATCGCGGCGCTTGATGAAGTTTTCTTCGATGGGGTTGGAAATGTGGATATCCTTCCAAAAAAACAGCTCTTCGTCAAAATTACGCATCCAATCTGTATAAGCCTTGATGCGATAGCTGCCTTCAGCTAATGAGTCCGGCAGGCTGATCTCTCCCTCAGCAAACCCTTTACTGAGGCGCATGAACAATAAGGCTGCCAGTTCATCATGGGCATTGATGAGCTCCACGTGAAAGTTGGTACTCAGGGTGTCTGGCCTCAGGGTTGTGGCATTTACCACATAGGCATGGAACCACAGGCTTTCACCGGCCAGGTATTCATCCTTGTCAAGGTGCAAAAATACCTTTTGACCCGGATAAGAATATTCCATGATTTCCAGGCTTTCAGCAATTCGCTGGGAGATGCGGTCATCCGCGGGATTTGCGAATGCACTTTGGCCCAAAATAAAAATGAGGATGAGGGATATGATGAAGTTGATTCGCTGTGCATACATTGTTTGCATGATGATTGGGTCTTTTGGTGTCAGTTACTTGTTTTTGATTCAATGAATGTAACGGTTTTCCTGTATATATTGTTTTGATCCTGGCCTTTATGACATGCTTTAAGAGAAATGAAGTATAAAAAAAGCAAGCATATGTAGTCCTTATGACAACACGTAAAACAAGCTACGCAAAATAAATTGTCACACAAGCCTTAACATAATGCCTGGCAGGCTGGCTTCGCCCAGGTCGCAAAGCGCCCGGTGCATCTTACCGAAAAATATTGAAATCTCGAAAGTTTTCATATATTCGCTGCCAATTGAACAAAAGAAGACACGTGCCATTTGCATGATTTTTGATCATCTAAAATAATTGAAAAAAACGGGTTTCCCAAATCATGTGCATGGCCCTGGCAATATTGCCACAAAATCTATGCCTTTTTGACCATTTTATTTGTATGCATCAGGGTTCAAAATTTTTGTTTGCAGGTGAAATAGATGTCTGCGATCACAAAAACAGGCCTGATCAATATCAACAGCGTTGTTTCATTATGAGGTTTCTTTTCTTTATATTGTTTATTTCCGGTCCTTTTATTGCTTCGCCGACATCTTTGCAGCAAACGGATGAGGAAGACGCCATGGATGTGACGGAGTTTCTCGAGCTCCTTGAGCGGCGGCACCAGGTCACCTTTTTTTATGAGCCGGAATGGCTGGAAGGGATCACCGTGCCACCGCAAAAAGCAGACATGCCTCTGGACGAAGTGTTGGATGCCATTTCAGAAACGACAAACCTGGATGCTGTAGGACTTGAAGACATGATCGTGTTGTTACCTCCTGGTGAACAGGTGGCTGCAAGGGAGGCGCCTGATGATGACCGTGTGATTGTTGGCGACCCGGGCCAATATGGCAGGTATCCTACCGCAACCATTTCCGGTGTGGTCAGGGATGGTGCCACAGGTGAAGCCCTGATTGGCGCGGTGGTTTACGAGCCGCAAACCGAAAAGGGGGCCACCACCAACGTGCATGGTGCTTTTGAGCTGGACCTTCCCGTGGGTGATTACAACTTGCGTTTCTCCTATATCGGTTACCAGGAACGCTATTATGACATCCAGCTGGTCAGTGATGGAAGTGCCACCTTTGAAATATTCAGTGAAACCGTTCATTTGGATGTGTTTACCCTGGAGGCCGACCGCGCAGCAGACAATATCAGGAGCACGCAAATGAGCCTGATCCGCATGGATGCAAGGACGCTGGAAGGGCTGCCCACCTCATTCGGAGAGCAGGATATCGTCAGAAGCATGACCCTGTTACCGGGCGTGCAGTCTGTGGGAGAGTTCGGTACCGGTTTCAATGTCAGGGGCGGCAGTGCCGACCAAAACCTCATCCTGCTGGAACACGTACCCCTGTTCAATGCTTCACACCTCTTCGGCCTCATTTCGGTGATCAACCCCGATATGATCTCTGATGTGACCCTGATCAAGGCAGGCATACCGGCAAGGTATGGTGAAAGGGCTTCGTCGGTGATGGATATCAGGCTGGGCAGCGGTCTCGATCAGCAGGAAACCAGCCTTCGGGGTGGCCTTGGCCTGATCAACAGCCGTTTATTTTTCGAAACACCCATCGTGGAGGACCGTGCCAACTTTTCCTTTGGTGCCAGGTCTTCCTATTCGGACTGGATCCTCGGGCGATTGCCAAATGAAGACCTGATGAACAGCACGGCCCGTTTTCATGACTTCACGGCCCGTTCAAATATCGCATTAAACCCTGATAACCATTTGACCTTGTTTGGCTATTATAGCTTTGACCGCTTTGGCTTTCTGGATGAGCAGACCTTTGAATATACCAACACGCTGGCATCCCTGAGATGGAACAGGGGGATCAGTTCCTTGCTCTCCTCTGCCCTGATATTGGGATACAGCCGGTATGACTACCAGGTCCGGGACGAACCCCCCTTAAATGCCGCACTCCATTCGCAGCTGGAGTCTGAAATCAACTACGCGAGCCTGAGATACCAGTTTTCCTACAGCCCTTCCAGGAACCACGACATGGAGTTTGGACTCAATGCCATTTATTATGACATCATGCCTGGTGAAACCTTCCCCATGGGGGAGCAGTCAACTGTAGACCATGATGTGCTTGACAATGAACAAGCACTGGAGCTGGCGCTCTACGTGAGTGATGAATGGACGATTGGCGAACGCATCAGTGCGGAACTGGGCCTGCGCTACACCCATTACCTCTACCTGGGCCCTGCCACAATCAATGTCTATGAAGAGGGCAAACCCCTGGAAGAAGAGTTTATCACGGGTACGGAGTCGTTTGACAACAATGCCATTGTGGAAACATACAGCGGCCTGGAGCCCCGCCTGGGGTTTCGTTACCAGACAGGCGAATGGAGCTCTGTCAAGTTGAGTTATAACCGCACCAATCAATACATCAATCTCATATCCAACACCTCGGTGATGGCGCCCACTGACTTGTGGAAGCTGAGTGATCCGCACCTTGCGCCCCTTCGCAGTGATCAATATGCCCTGGGCTATTTCCGCAATTTCATTGAAAACACCCTGGAAACTTCCCTGGAAGGCTACTTCAGAAATTTTCACAACGCACTGGAGTACAAGAGCGGTGCCGATATCATGATGAACGAGGCACCCGAGATGGATGTCATCAATGCAAGGGGTTATGGCTATGGCCTGGAGTTGTATGTGCGCAAAAATGCAGGCCGGCTTACTGGCTGGACAAGCTACACCTACTCAAGCTCCATGCGCAGGTCCAGGTCGGATCTGATCGAAAACCAGATTAACAGCAACGAATATTTCCCTTCGAATTATGACCGGCCCCATAACCTGGTGCTCAACTTGAATTACCAGATCTCCAGAAGGTGGCAATTTGGTGCCGTGTTCAATTACAGCACCGGCCGGCCGGTGACCCTGCCGGAGCAGGCCTACAGATATGGCACCGATTACCTTATCCATTATTCCGACAGAAACAAATACCGGCTGCCCGATTATCACCGGCTCGACATCTCCGTCACACTGGGAGAAAACCTGCGCAAAGATCAGCGCGGCAAGGGAAGTTGGACAATTTCACTCATGAATGTGTATGGCCGTAAAAACCCTTATTCGGTATTTTATAAAAAGGATCCGGCAGGAGTGGGTGAGCAACGTTCTTTTAACCTGTATCAATTGTATATTATGGGAAGGCCATTGCCCACCATTACCTATAATTACTCATTTTAGTCTGCAAACAGATTTTTTTGCCCCATATGATGCTATTCACTGAAATAAACAATGCCAGCAAGCTCCCGTCTAAAGGCAATGCTTTGACGGGGCCGAAGGTATTGGTTCTTTTTTTGCTGCCCGCCCTGCTCTTTTCCGCTTGTCGCGACATTTATGAACCTGAGCTCAAGGTGCAGCAAAATTTTACGGTGGTCGAAGGCTTGATCACCGATGAAGAGGGCCCGCACCGGATCAGGCTTTCCAAATCAAGCGTGTTCGGAGACCAGGCGAACCCTGAACCCATTCGTGACGCCCGTGTGCTGCTCACCAACAGCCATAACGACACCATCTCATTGCTAGAAGCAAGCCCGGGAGCGTATTACACCCCCCAGGAGTTTAAAGGAGTACCCGGGGAGACCTATGTACTGCACATCGAGAAAAACAACGGCACGTTATATCGTTCCGATCCGCAGGAAATGCGGCAACCCCTGCAAAAAGACACCGTTTATGGCGAATTTGGCAGCCAATTGTTTTATTATGAGTCGGAGGTGTCGGGCGACTTTATCCAGGACGACGTGGAGGGGGTGAACATGTTTGTGAATGTATCAGGCAGTGATGAACAGCCGCCCCTCTTCAGGTTTTCAACCTCCATGGTGCTGCAATACAGCGTGATGGTTTCCTGGAACCCGCCGGAATATGATTTTTGCTGGACCAGGCGGCTGATCACCGACTTTGTGGACAAAGATGTTGGTCGATCGACCGACTCGCCGGTGTCGGAAAGGAACCGTTTTGCATTTTTCCCGCTGAATACGCGTGCCATGCGCCATATGGGATACAAGATCAACATAGGCGATACGCATATTTCCTATGAAGCGCCAAGGCTCCTTATTCATTCCTTATATTCTCTTAACGAGGATGCATATGCTTTTCACGAAGCCCGAAATGAGCAGCTGGATGATGACAATACCATATTTGACCCGGTTGACCCGCAATTGCCGGGCAATGTCTTTAATACCGCGGACGAAGGGCCGGACGCACTGGGGGTTTTCGAAGTGTCCTCCGTGCGCCGGATAAGCATGAATGTGCGTCCACGCGTGGCAGTTGATAAGATTGAAGTGGACTTTCAGGATTGCATGTACGACGTCCCCTCTGCCGGATGCATGTTTATGGACCAGCCCGATTGGTGGGTTGGTGGATTTAATTAGTGTCTGCCGCACTGCATGGACAGATAATAAACAAGCTTTTTTATGCGCAGGATATTATTTATAAGCATTGTGCTGATCTTAACCCAGCTGGACTGTGCTCCCCTCAGGGGCGAAACGGGTGATCCACCTGGACAAGCACACCACGAAAGGTTGTTCGTACACACCGACCGCGACTTTTATGTGGCGGGAGAACATATCAACTTCCATGTCTACCTGATGGATGGCCAGCAACCTGGTCCGCGAAGCGGTTTTGTTTATCTTGCACTCAGGCGTGCTGATGAGATCGTGGAGCGGGTGACCATCCCCATGGAGCAGGGCCGGGCATCAGGGGCATTGTACTTGCCGGACACCTTGTCGACCGGACACTATGGCATTACGGCCTTCACCAACTGGATGCGTAACCAGGATGCACACAGTTTTTTCAATAAGCCGCTGTTGATTGCCAACCGCTTTGACAGTGACCCGTTTTTGGATGTCAGCCCCAGGGATCCGTCACACAAGCCTGAACTCTCCTTTTATGTGGAAGGAGGCAAGCTTGTGGAGGGAGTCGAAAACCATGTGGTGATCAAGGCCGGATTGTCATCCGGTCTGCATATGCGTGACGTCTGGATCCGCGACATGGAGAAGGATACCCTGGCCCATGCGACACTTGATGCTTCTGGCATGGCCGGATTTCACCTGCAACCGGATTCCGGGAAAACCTACCATGCCATCATCCAGGGCGAAAGGGAAGAGCTTGCGCTGCCGGAGGTCAGTAGCTCAGGATGTGCGCTCCATGTAAATATAAGACAGCACATACTGTCGGTAGCGCTGCTGCAGCCGTCCGAACACTCTGTGGCAGAATGGTTCAGGATTATTCACCGTGATGAAGTGGTTTTTGAAACAGGGCTGGAGCCCGGTGGCCAGTCAATACACATATCCGTGAAGGATAAAGACATCCCGGAAGGCTTATTAACCCTCGAGGCCGTTGACCGGAACAGGGAAGTGGTGAGCAGGCGGCATTGGCTTTACGCACGCCGTGATCCCGTGGGTCTGAGCCTTGAGACCGACCGCGACACCATTGGTCCGCGTGAAAGCATAAAGATACACCTGGACGCTAGCGGGATGACCGATGATCATGCCGCCCTCTCCCTGGCGGTAGTTCCGGAAGCATCGCTTACCCATGGGAGCATCAGGGCCGATGGATACCTGTGGGCGCTAAGCCTTGCCGACAATTTTCCCATTGCCCCGGAAGAAGTCTATAACCGGATTGCCGGCATGGACCTGCAGGAGCTGAACCGCTACCTTGTCGCCTTGTCAGCGCATGAGGCGACAAAACAGGGCGCTCAGGAGAACGCACATGCCATGGATTATTACATGGAAACAGACAGGCTCATACTCTCCGGAAGGGTTGTCGAAAGAGGCACAGGACAGGCTGTACCCGATGCCCGTGTGGTGGTGAACACCCCCGATACACTGATTACGATGTGGTATGCCCAAACGGACGAAGATGGCTTATTCCACATTGTATTGCCCGACTTTTATCATAACAAGGCCTTGTATTTATTTGCAGACCCCTCCACGGTCGATGTCCCGGTAGAGGTGGAAACGAAAGAGAAGTTCATGCTCCGGGAGCCTTTTGTGCATACCAAAGCCCTCTTGCCTCCTGAAAAGCGAAGGCATATAAAAACAAGCCAGGATGTGGTGCGGATCAAAAAGGCATATGGCATCGATTATATGGTGGAAGCAAATGCGCACCTGGAAGAAGAGCCGGCTGCACCACCCATGCTGTATGCGCAGGCAAACCAGACCATCCGCATGGATGATTTTTTCCCGCTCGACAGCCTGACGGAAATTGTCCGTGAAATCGTGCATCCCTGGAGCCTGCGCTTCCGGGGCGGCGAATATGTGTCCCGGCTGACTTCTGCTGCCACCGGCAGGACCATGTCCGGAACCCCGGTTTATTTCCTGGATGGAATCACGACCGATGCCATTGACAAAATGGTTCACCTGGACTCTGAGGACATCGACAGGATAGAAGTGCATAATTACCGCTGGGTGTATGGTGACATGACCTTTCCCGGTATCATAGCTATATATACCCGCGATCAGGCCTATTCAGAGATACTCGGTGAACAGGCGTCCACTTCCGTGTTCAGGGAAAGCATCCGGGACAAGCTCATACACCGCGCACCGGATTACGATGCCGGCAACAGTCCTGCACCAAAGACACCTGATGTAAGACAGTTGCTTTATTGGAGGCCCGACCTGGGAATCCGGCAGGGAGAAAAGCAGGAATGGACATTTCATTCGGGCGACCTGGGTGGCCGCTACCTGGTCATCGTCCAGGGCTTATCCGCAAGCGGACAACCTGTTTATCAAACCACAACAATACACGTAAAAAGATAATTTGTCATGATCCGAAATGTATTCCTGATCATTGGGGCATTGACACTGTTGCTGGCGGTGCCGGGAAAATACGCATGCGCCTCTTCCGGCAGCGATCAGCTGACCCTGGGCTATGAGGCAAGACTCGCCGGAAAAATATATGATTTTGCACTGGATGCAGAAGGGGACTACTACCTTGCTGAAGGCTGGGCCATGGGTGATGTGTTATTGCTTTCCGGCGATAAAGTTAGTGGAGAACGTGTAAAGTACAATGCATACCTCGATGAACTCATCTGGCTGTCTCCCAGGAACCAACAGGCCGTGCAAATCGACAAGCGGCTGGTCAAAGAGTTTTCAATGATTCTTCCGGGTGAAGATCATCCCCGGGTCTTTCGCCGGCTGTTCCTCCGTGATGGCCAGGCACTGCATGAAGATGGACAATATGCAGAACTGCTTCATGATGGTGATGTTTCCCTTTTCGTATACCGGCGTGTATTGCAGAGCGGTGAGCGCGTGAAGACCGTTGAAGGCAGGTTGCGGGCCATCCCCCAGCTGGAAGACGATCCGGTCTATTATATCCTGATGCCCGATGGTCAGCTGAAGGAATTAAGCCGCCTCAGCAGACGCAGCCTCCAGGGTATGTTTCCCGACCACCAGCAGGAGATCAGATCCTTGCTGCGCAGTGAACAGCGCATGATTCGTTCAGAAGCCGACCTGATACGTGCCATTTCCCTGATTGAAGAAAACATTGCATTTTAACCCTCCCACCCCCATCTCCTCCCTGAAATCCTGCAATTACTTTCGTTAACTTTTTTTAATTATAATTTGTTTTTTTTCTGAAAGTTATTACATTTGTGATTACCGATGACAAAATCTATTGTTTAACCAATCAAAAAGAAACAGCTATTTGAAAAAACACTTACCAAAACAACGTTTAACATGAAGTAAACACACAACAATTTGATTTTTTTTATCACAAACCAAAAAACTGAACCAATGAAACAACTATTAACGATTTTTATGCTTCTGTTGGTTTCTGTCGCTTACACGCAGCGTCCGGAGCCAACTGCGCAGAAAAAAATTGACACAGACCAGGTTTCAACCAGGGCGCTGGAGTTAAAAGAAGACAATGGGTATCCTCTGGAAACGTTGATGCCTGGCAACTGGGAAAACAGATCTGGAGAAGCACTCTACGTGTGGGGTGAACCCGACGGATACTTTTTTGGCACAAACGTTTTCAATGACCATGGGTTTGGGCAAAAATTCGAAGTTGATGACTCCTACTTTATCTATGGCGCATTATTCTGGATTGGGTTTGCAGAAGGCGCCACAGGCAATGTGGTATTTACAGTCTGGGACTGGGACGATGAGGAAGGAATGCCCGGAGATACCCTGGCGCAAACTGTCGTGCCATTGGCAAACATCACAGCTTCGGGATCATTTGAAGGAGCTTTTTATGTGGAATTCCTGGACGATGAAGGATTTCCGGTATTGCATTCTGACACCATTGGCGACTACGTGATTGGTGCAGATGTTACCGACCTGGATGACTTCGTACCAGGAGAATATGGGATTGGTACATTCAGCTCAGAGATTGGTGATGGTGTTGGTGATCCCTTAGCCTGGATCAGGGAAGACGATCCCGTAGGATGGATACCAGCCACCACGTATGTGGATGACCTGGATATCGCAGTGTTCCCGCTCGTTTCAGATGAGTACTTCAACATCCTGTTCCCCATAGACTTTTTTGTAGACATGACTGGTGCCGTATATGGCGATGGTCAAGCCTTTGACCCTGATGCGCATGAAGTGCATATCAGCGGCAGTTTCATTGACTGGCCTCAGCCTGGCACGCTCGAAAGCACAAAAATGGAGTTGGTACATCCAAACGAAAACCAGATGTTGATGGAAGAGAACTTTGATGGTGGTGAAATTCCGGCAGGATGGCAAAACATAGATGCCAACAATACGGGTTTTAGCTGGAATGTGGTGGCCGCACCGGCTTATGATCCTGCCGAGGGACATTTTACCGCCATGTCGGAGTCATGGACACAGCAGGTGGGCGATGTGGATCCCGACAACTGGCTGATCACGCCACGCATGGAAGTGCCCTTCGACGACCATGAACTGCATTTTCAAGTGAAGCCACAAGATGATAGTTATCCTGCAGAGAAATACTCTGTGTTGGTCTCTACGACCACCGACGACCCGGAAAGCTTTACCGAAATCCACACGGAAACACTTAGTGCAGGTGGATGGACAGAGGTTACATTGCCACTTGCCGAGTATGAGGGTGAACACATATACATCGCCTTCCGTCACTGGGACAGTGAGGGCAATTACCAGCTATTGCTTGATGCCATCCGGGTAACAGGTACACCTGCATTATTATACAATGTGTCTTTTGATAATGTAGACGTTGCGCTGGGATTTCAGCAGTATAAATATTTTGTGGTTGAGGACGACCCCACATGGGATTTTGGTGAGTGGGACGGAGACCCCAACCGCGGAATCAATATAGAAGCAGAAATGGCCATGCATGACACTTGGGGTCATCCGGTGTTGTATGACGTCATATTTGACGTGGTCGACGAAGCTGGAGAACCCATTGAAGATGCTACCATTACCTTTGCAGGACATGAAAATGATCCGGGCGAATATGATTTCGAAGCCATCTGGGGTGACTTTAGCTATGTTGTTGAACGTGAAGGATATCAGAGTGTGCAAGGATCCATTGAGGTTGCTGAAGATCACGCTGAAATCGTCGAATTGAAACTATATCGCGACATCACGATCACTGTGAAGGATGAAGCAGATGATATGATCCCAGGTGTTTTTGTCCTTTTATATGCCCCGGAAGGTGTTTTTGTTGGCCAGGAAGATGAGACAGGACAACACTTTGAAGGATTTGTTGCAGGAGAATATGACATCCTGATAACCGACTTTTTCACCGGCCACCGTTTCGCAAACCATTACGGATCGATTTCAATACCTTCGGACGTTGAAACTACACATCACCACATAGAGGAGGTTTTGGCCCCGGGATATCAGGTTGAGTTCACTGTGGATATGAACGGAGCCACTTTCCTTGACCACAATGACAATGAAATTGCCTTTAACCCTGATGCCCATGATGTTTACGTGTCAGCATCAATACCTTCATGGGCCGGAGCTCCTGGATGGCCCGACTATGTGTTTGGTGAGATGGTTGAATGGCCTTTACCGGGTGGTGCAGACGCTCAGCTTCTTGGGTATAAGCTTAACCCGGCTGGATCCGAGACCACCATATACCATACAAACTTTGACACTTGGTTGCCAGATGGTTGGTCACTAGAGCAATTGGGTACAGCCGAAACTAACTGGCTACCCCATACTGCTATTGGCGGAATAGAACAAGGAGCAGTTCACTTCTGGCATGAAGGAGACCATAACTCATGGTTAATTTCTGGTGGCATTGAACTTGATGCACTTGATCATCCAGATGCTTACTATCTATTGTCATTTGAAGACTTTGGGTTTGAAATGGATTGGTATGATTACTCAGGTGTATATATTTCGGACGGAAGCGGAGACCCCGCAGATAATGATTTTGTCGAGATATATGAAGCTGACGGTGCTGTTGATTCTTGGAATGCTGTAGAAATTGATATTTCTGATTTTGCTGGTGAAACGATCTATCTAGCATTTGTTTATCATGGGAATTACGCCCACTTGTGGGCTGTTGATAATGTTGAGATTGCTGAGATTATTCCGGGTGAGCCTGGTTTTTATACATCAGACCTTCTCAACATAGCTGCTCCCGGTGACTTTGAATATAAATATTACGTCGTGCGAGATGGCGTTCCCACCTGGGAACATGGTGAATACCCTGAGGAAGGCCATAACAGGGCATTCTCGGTTGTTGACAACCATGTGCTCCTGGAAGATGTCTGGGGTGAGCAACCCTACCACGTCACCTTCAATGTCGACATGACCATGGCTGTTGAAGACGGGGACTTTGATCCTGACAGCGATGTGGTGTATGTCACCGGCAGCCATATCGGTTGGGCGGAGCCCGGCAGTGAGAAACAACATCAGCACCTGACGCAGGTCGAAGATACGCATGTGTATACCATTACCGTACCCGTAACCGCAGGCGATTATGAATATAAGTATTTCATAAATGACGGTTGGGAAGGAGATGAATGGCCTGGTGATCCAAACCGGGTGTTTGCTGTCGAAGAGGAGGACCTTACATTACACGACATGTTTGGAGACATTACCTTTGACACTCCGGACATTGCCGGCCTGGACCTCGACATTTTCCCAAATCCGGCCCGTGATCAGGTTACAGTAAACAGCAGTGAAATGATCAACACCGTGGAGATCTTTAACCTGACTGGTCACAGGTTGCATGAAATACGCCCGAATGCCCAGAGTGTCCAGGTAAATGTATCAGGACTTGGTTTGGGTGTCTATATTATGCGCATTCACACTGAAAACGGTGTTGCACACCATAAAATCCAGGTTATCAATTAATCAAATGCACGGCATCCTGCCTCGCCAGGCAGGATGCCTTCACTAAAGTGAATGGTTTTGGAAGAAGAAGCAACAATCAAAAAAAAGTATTACTAACCAACTAAAAAAAATCAGCATGAAGCGAATTGTAATTTTAGGATTGCTGTTGCTTTTAATGCCTGGATTGCAGGCATTTGGGCAAACATTGACAATCTCAGGTACAGTGACTGACGCCGATGAGGGAGAAACGCTCCCTGGCGTATCCATCGTTGTGCAGGGTACGACCATTGGTACAGTTACTGATATTGATGGTAACTACCAAATTGAGGCTCCCGCAGATGCCATTCTTGAGTTTTCATTTGTCGGGATGCGCACCATGGAGGTTCCTGTGGATGGCAGGACCGAAATCAACGTGGAAATGATCCCGGACCTAATGGCTCTTGATGAAGTCCTTGTGGTAGCCTACGGAACGGCCCGTCGGGAATCTTTTACCGGGGTTGCCGACGTAATCGACTCCGAGAGTCTTGAAAGACGTGAAGTATCCAACGTGTCACGTGCACTGGAAGGTGCTGCCCCCGGTATTCAGGTTACCAGTGGTGGTGGTCAGCCAGGCGCCGGCATTAGCGTGCGTCTGAGAGGTTTTGGCTCCATGTCTGCCTCCAATGAGCCGCTGTATGTCGTGGACGGAGCACCTTTTACAGGAGAAATTAACTCACTCAACCCCTCCGACATCGAGTCGATCACCATTCTGCGTGATGCCTCAGCTGCTGCGCTCTATGGCGCAAGAGGTGCAAACGGGGTGGTCATGATTACCACCAAATCCGGTGCAGATCGTCCACCAGAGATGAACTTCACCACCAGGTTGGGCTTCAGTAACCGTACAATGCCCGAATATCCCCGTCTGAGCACAGACGACTGGATGGTTGCGCAATTTGAGTCATGGCGGAACTTCAGGCATTTTGGCGGTGGCCTCTCCCTGGCCGATGCCAATGCAGAAACCTATGAGGATTTCTTCGCTCAGATCGGCAGGTACAACCCCTACAACATGGGTGCGGACGAATTGTTCCAAATCGACGCCAACAACCCCTGGCTGATCAACCTGAACCCCAATGCACAGCTGATGTACCAAGAAGATTGGCAGGATGAACTTTTCAGAACGGCCATGCGCCAGGAGTACGACTTCAACATTTCCGGCGGTACAGATATCTCTGACTACTATCTCTCCCTCGGTTACCTCAATGAGGAAGGGATGGCCATAACCTCTGGCTTTGAAAGGATATCTGCCAGGGCGAACCTCAATACGCAACCAGTCGACTGGTTCAATGCGGGCTTGAACGTAAGTGCCTCACTGGCCGACTTTGACTTTCTGCTCGCAGAAGGCACCTACACCACCAACCCGTTCTTCTATTCCCGCATGATGGGTCCTGTGTATCCCGTATATCTGAAGGATGAACAAGGCAATGACATTCTCGACGAAGAGGGTAACAGGATGCTGGACTGGGGTGTGGGCGATGGCCCGCAAGGCACCCGTCAGTATGCTGCAAACTCAAACCTTGTGGGTTCGCTTAATTTGGACGACCGTTCTTACAAGCAGGAAAACCTGAGTGCACGTATTTTTGCCCAGTTTGATCTGCCTTTTGACGGCCTTAGCTTCCGGTCAAGCGTGAGCAGCGACTATTACAGCCGCTATCAGACCACATTCCAGAACCCTGAGTTTGGTGATGCAGCTGCATTCCAGGGGCGTGGCACAAAGATCAGCCACAGGAATCTGAGTGTGACCATCAACCAGTTATTGAATTATGAACGCACATTCGGCGACCATAACTTTGACCTCCTCCTCGGACATGAAGCCTACTTCCTCGACTTTAACTATGCTTCTGCAACACGTACCGGATTCCCCGTGCCTGGCATCACTGAAATTGGTATTGCCACCACCATGGAGGGATCTACCTCGTATGCGGATGAGTATAGACTGGAAGGATACTTCACCCGCCTGAGCTACGATTTTGACAATAGGTATTATGCTTCTGCCAGCTTCCGCCGTGACGGTTCTTCCCGTTTCCATGAAGATGCACGCTGGGGTAACTTCTACTCCCTCGGCCTCTCCTGGCGAGTAACTCAGGAAGACTTCATGCAGGGCATCGACTGGCTGGATAACCTGCGCCTGAAAGCCAGTTATGGCGAGCAAGGCAACGACGGGCTGCCCACCTATTATGCATGGCAAAGCTTCTACGACCTTGGATGGGACAACGAAGGCATTGCAGGTGCTATCTATTCGTCGCATGAGAACAGGGACCTGGTTTGGGAATCCAGCGAAAACTTCAACATTGGATTCGATGCCCGCGTTTGGGACAGACTTTCTGTAGAAGCTGACTACTTCATCCGTCAGTCCAGCAACCTCCTCATGTCTGTGCCACTTCCATTGTCAACCGGTGTATCCAGCATCGACATGAACGTGGGTGCGATGCAAAACAGGGGTGTGGAATTGCGCGGTGTGGTTGACGTCATGCAAAGAAGAGACTTCCGTTGGGCTGTGGATGTGAACTTCACCCACCTGGAAAATGAGATCACCGACATGCCGGAACAGCTTGAAGGAACCATTGTCGGTACAAAGAGATGGGAGACCGGACGCTCTTACTATGATTACTACCTGCGTGAAGTATCGCACATCGACCCGGTAACCGGAAGCACCATGTTCTTCTATGACATTACCGACGACGATGGCGAAGTGATTGGCCGTGGTACAACTGATGATGTCAGCCAGGCAGACAGGTATTATATTGGTGAAACAGCCATACCCGATTTCTTTGGTGCAATCACAAACAACCTTGTCTACAGGAACTTTGACGTGTCATTCATGTTCTCCTACGGTGTTGGCGGCAAGATGTATGATAACATCTACAGCTGGCTTATGCACGAAGGACGTTTGGGCTATCACATGCACCAGGATATCAACGATCGCTGGAGGGCGCCTGTTGAAAATGTAGGCCGCGATGATTATGGTACCCTCGGGAATATTCCAAAAGTAGAACACGGTAACAGTGACCTGTATGTAGGTGTTTCTGAGCAGTATCTGAAAGACATGACATTCCTTGCATTCAGGAACTTTACCTTTGGATATACCTTGCCCGGCAATATGACCGACCGTCTTGGCATTAACAACCTGAGGCTTTATGTTTCCGGCGAGAACATCGCCATCTGGAACGAAAATGAAGGTATGGACCCTCAGCACTCGTTCACAGGTGTTACTGACCATACATATGTGCCCGTGAGGACAATCACTTTTGGTCTTAACCTGCAATTTTAATCACCCTTTAATATAGAATCCTATGAAAATCAAAAAGATATTATTAAGTTTTGTGGTGCTCGGCCTCATGCTGAGCAGTTGCGAAGACGACTTCCTGGAGACGGCTCCCACGGATGCATTGTCTGCAGATGTGATGTTCGACTCCTATGATGGCGCACAGCTGGCACTTAATGGCATTTATGCAAGGATGTTCTATTTCGATGGAGATGGCCTTGGCCACCATGGTGCCGGATACTTTGGCAATTACCTCGATATGGATAAGATGGGTGAAGACATGATCAGGTGGGACCGCGGTTATGGCTGGTACACCGGACAGTATGGCTGGTTATCGCATCGTATCGCGGATGGCTCCATTCCTGCCGGCCGCTGGCTGCTCTTCTATGAGCTCATCAACAATGCCAACATTATTCTGCTCTATATCGACGACATGGAGGATGCAACGCCCTCCCAGCGGAACAATGTCAAGGCGCAGGCCCTGGTCGTACGTGCCCTCAGCTATTTCTGGCTGGTACAAAGGCACGGAATTCCCATTCACATTGATGGTGGAAACAACCCGGGTGTGCCTATCTATACTGAGCCCACACAGGAAGGCAACCCAAGATCAAGCGTGGCAGAGGTATATGCGCTGATCGATCAGGACATTGAAGATGCCATTAACTATTTTAGTGCAACAACGAACCCCATGGCGCAGGATCACCCCAGCCATACCAACCTGGCTGTGGCATACGGCCTGCAAGCGCGGGTAGCATTGGCCAAGCACGATTTTGGCACAGCCATCTCTGCGGCCGATGAAGCGATCGCGCTTTCAGGTTCCCTGTTCAGCCCTGGAGACTTTGCTGAAAACCCGCATCGCCTGTTCAATGATGCCGGCCAGTCCGAATGGATGTGGGGCGTCAGGATCAATGATGAACAGTCTGCCATCTATGCTTCCTTCCAAAGCCACATGGATGCAAGGTTCATGTCTTATGCATCCCTGGGTAACCAGGCGCTCATCAACCATGAGCTGTATGACAACATGGCGCCCACGGATGTCAGAAGAAACCTCTGGGTGGCGCCCGAAGACCACATCGAGGACGATGGCTTCTACATGGCGTATAACAACAAAAAGATGCTCTCCCGGGAGGTTGGCAGTTTCGTTGGAGACCTGCCCATCATGCGTGTTGCAGAGATGTACCTCATCAAGGCGGAAGCTGCTGCAAGGGCAGGACAGGATGGCGTTGCCCAGGAAACCCTCAATGAATTCGTAGCGCATCGCGACCCTGCATTTGCCGGGACAACCAATACAGGTGATGCGCTGATCGATGAGATCATGACTCACAGGCGTATTGAGCTGTGGGGCGAAGGCCATCGTTTCCTTGACCTTAAACGCACGGAGACACCATTGGATCGCAGAGAGGAACAAGGCCACAACATGGGTCTTGCCAACATTCATGAGGTAGACCCGGGTGACCCACGATGGGAATGGTTAATTCCACAGGATGAAATTGATGCCAACGATGCAATTTCTTCCGGTGACCAGAACCCGTAACATGCGTTGAAGAACCAGATACAAACCGGGTGCCTTTTCAGGTACCCGGTTTTTTTAGGCAAAAAAATGAATGAATGAATATTTGTACCTTCCATGTTGATAAACAGAGCCAGACATAATGAATAACTGAAAAAGCCGTTACAAAATAACCAGTAAATTTGCGCAGGAGTATCGTTCTGTAAGACAGGAAGGATGCTTCCATATGTCACTGCTTTTTAATACCGATGATGCGTCAAAACGATATGGTATATAGGATCTTTCAGTTGTTGTTCCTGGTTTTCGCGCTATGCCTGGTTGCTGGCTGCGACAAGGAAGACAACGGCCGCAAACCAACCGTCATAACCG
>PUOJ01000012.1 GCA_003552075.1 Bacteroidales bacterium | reverse complement strand
TCCATCAAAGCTTTGCGCAGCTGGCTGCCCGGCAGGAAGTAGGGCGTCTCGATGACGATCTCCTTCTCGGCCGCCTGGATGAGCTCCTGGAACTTCTTCTTCACGGGCTGAAAGGCGATCGAAGGCACGTCGCGGATGATCTCCATCCCGTTATACATCACCGTCCGGGTATAGCTCAGCTTGTCATAGAAATATTTGTTGTAGATCCTGAAGTTCTGTTCGATGATGCGCTTGAACTTTTTGGCGATGTCCCCTTTGATACGAAACATCGACTCGCGCCAGTTGAGGGAGTATCCGGCGATGTTGGCAGAGCCTATCCAGGTGATCTCGTCGTCGATCACCAGGATCTTGCGGTGGTCGCGCCGGTGGTTCTTGGTGAAGGTGTCGAGGTTGAAGCGGATCTTCTTGAAGAAGCGGAGCTCAGCACCTTCGTCCACCAGGTCCTGGAAGAAGGAATAGCTGGAGGAGGCGCCCCACGAGTCGATCAGTAGCCTGACCTTGACGCCCTCGCGGCACTTTTTGAGCAGGTAGTCGCGAAACCTGACCCCCATTGGATCGTTGCGAAAGCGGTAGATCTCCAGGAAGATATAGCGGCTGGCCTTTTTGATGTCGTTGAGGATCGCGGTGTAATAAGACAGCGGGTCGGACATCAGGCGGATCTGCAGGTCTACGTTGGTTTCCATCACTTCGGGTTGTTTTCCGTAACGGGTGTCATGTCAACGCTACTATAGCCGGGCCAGGTCTTGATCTTTTTCCTCATCCCTGCAAAATACGCATCCCTGCAAAATAAATCCCTCAGATGGCTCCTGCCATAAGCGGTTCTCTTTTCTAAGCTGAGAAAAAACGCTGCGACTCATGCGACACAGCAGCATGGACACGACACTGGGCGTTAATGGGAGGGCCACTCCCCTGGTCACCACCAAAGATAAAAAATTTGGCGGTATCTTCCAGCCTTCCATTGTGGCTAATTTTAACTATTTTAGCTTTAAAATGCGCCGGCCATCATTGGCGGTGGCCCGTGCGGGAGATCGTCCGGGCGGCCGTGCAGGCGCAGCATCCGACGGAAAATGACTTGGAACTGGTTCAACACGGGTGGAGGCCCCTGGCGATCGGACTTTGTTCGCCACGCGGGCACGCTGGCCGGGGGGATGGGACTCGCACAGGCGATCCCCTTCCTGCTGTCGCCGGTGATCTCGCGGCTCTACCTGCCGGAGGACTATGCGGTGCTGGCAGCCTACACCTCCATCACGGTGCTGCTGAGCATCGTGGCCACGGGGATGTACAGCCACGCGCTGATGATCGACCGGTCGGACGAAAAGGCGGCGAACACCGCCGTGGCCGCCTTCGTGGTGACCCTCGGCACGGCCGGACTCTCGCTGCTGGCCGTGTGGCTGTTCCGTAAGCCGCTGGCCGAACTCACGGGCAACCTCCAGGTGCTCGGCTGGCTGTTCTTCCTGCCGCTCACCGTACTCTTCGCCGGCGGCACGCAGACCCTCATCGTGTGGAACAACAGGAAAAAACAATACCGGCGCCTGGCTATCAACCGCGTGGTGCAGGCCGTCACCCTCACCGCGGTGACCATCACGCTGGGGGTGCTGGGCTACCGGCACGGTGGACTGCTTATCGGGCTGCTCAGCGGCCAGGGCGCCGCCTTCGTGGTGCTGCTGGCACAGACCTGGCGCAGCGAACGACAGCTGCTTAGGGCGGTCAGCAAGCCGGAGGTCAGCGACTCCTTCCGCACGCACAAGGACTTCCCAAAATACAATATGCCACAAGGCTTCCTCGACGGATTCCGCGACAGCGGCATCCTCATCATCCTGTCTAACTTCTTTGGTGCGTCCGCGCTGGGGTCCTATTCATTCGCGATGTCCATCCTCAACAAGCCACTGCAAATCATCGGCCAACCCGTCAACCAGGTGTTCTACCAGCAGGCCGCCGACCTGCACAAGGAGGGCAAGGGCTTTGCCTCCCTGGCACGCAAGACCGTCGGGATGCTCGCACTGCTGTTTGTCCCGCTGCTCATCCTCTTCGTGGGATGGGGGGATGCGGTGTTTGCATTCGTTTTCGGGGAGCACTGGACAGTGGCCGGCCGCTATGCCAGCATCCTGATCGTATGGATGCTGTTCCGCTTCGTGGCCTCGCCGCTCTCTTCCGTGCCGCTGATCCTCAACCGGCAGCGCACCTTTTTCTACTTTGGCGCCGCAAACAACATCAGCCTGCCCCTGGCGTTGTTCGTGTGTGGCATCACCGGGCATTCGGCCGTCGCCGGACTGCTCGTGCTTACCGGGCTGGGATGCTTGCATATGCTGGCGCAGATGATGTGGATTCTTGGTATTAGTAGGAAGGAAGTAAGTAGTAGGCAGTAGGCAGTAAGAAGAAAAATGAAAAATGAAAAATGGCTAAACCGGGCATTTGTGTGCATTTGTGCAAACCATTTGTGTTAATTTGTGGATAACTTCAAACCTCTTTGCCCTGGCACAATACACTGCAAACCCGGACATTTCGACCTTTCGACATTTTGACTTTTAGACATTTTGTCCTTTTGTCTTTTTGTCCTTTTGTCTTTTTGTCCTTTTGTCCTTTTGTCCTTTTGTCTTTTTGTCCTTTTGTCCTTTTGTCCTTTGAACACAAATACATGAACAAACGAAGCGTATATTTCGCGGGCAACGACACCTTCAAGCAGCACGTCATCCCCTTCTTCGGGGAGGCCGGGCTGGAGGAGTGCACTGACCGGCGCCGCGCCGACATCGTCTATGTGACTTACGGCGGCCATTACGGTCCGCTGAAGTACCTGCGCTCCTGGCTGGGCCCCCAGACCCTCGTATTCCACTGGATCGGCTCCGACGTGCTACGCTGGGAGGAAGGGATCCGGTCGAAAAATCCGCTCAAAAGGCTTTACTACCATTCCTGGAGATGGCTCTTTCGCCGCAAATACCGACGTGGCCGGCTGAAGAGCCTCACGGTCACCCCTGCGCTGAAAGACAAGCTGCAGGGCATCCGCATCCCGGCCAGGGTGTTTCCCATCACCAGCATCCACCGGGAGACCATCGCGATGGCCGATGCGCTGGCACTCACGGAGCGTCCCAACGACGTGGTGGGCTACATCCCTCTCGACAGTTTTGCCTTTTACGGTGGGCACCTCTTCACGGCCGTGGCGCGCGAGCTGCCGCACCGCCGCTTCGTGATGGTGGTCCCCGACAAGAAAGTGGTCCCCGGCAATGACCAGGTGATGGCCGACGGGATGGCGGTAGACATCCCCGAAAACGTGCGGATGCTCCCCGAGCTCTCCTTCGAGGCGATGCAACGCGAGCTGGCCTCGGCACGACTGATGCTGCGTCCCACCCAGCACGACGGCCTCGCCTTGCTGGTGCTGGAAGCCCTGCTGGCCCGGATGCAGGTGATCTGGTCGCAGCCGTTTCCGCATTGCACCCACGTGGAAGCAGATCGCATCCACACCGGGGAACTGGCCGCCACAGTGGAATCGCTGCTGGAAGACTGGACAGAAAACCACGCGGGCAGAGACCACGTGGTGAGCCATTATAGCGGACTGTGCCTGCAACGGGGGTTTAATTCACTTTTTAAAGTTTAAGGTGAAGGTTGAGTTGGAATTGACGGTGCCCACAACTTCTCCATATGGCACCAACCTTTCTTCCTAAGGCACCAGCACCTTTACAGCGCCGCTTGCGTCCTGGCAGTGGAAGTGGGCGATATAGATGCCGGGTGGCAGGTGGTGTGAGATGTGGTGTGTGCCGGCTTCCCGGAGGGCTTTTTGGATGACACGCATGCCCCGGATGTTGAACACGCTGATGGAGCAAGTGTCGCAATGGGTTTGGAGATATAGCGAGTGGCGCGAGGCGTGTATGCGGGGAGGGGGTTGCTGGCCTTCATCCACAGCGCTTGCGGGCGGGGTGCCGTCAGTGAAGTGCAGGATAAATCGTCTGGACGGGTCCTCCTTGGCTGCAGTGAAAGGATAGGGTTTTTCCTTGCCGAGGGCGTGCATTTGGTGTTGCAGGACATCCTCCAGGAAGAGGCTATGGGAGGTGCTGTTGTGCAGCAGTTCGAACAGGAATTGCTGGCCTTCGTTTTTAATGAACCCAAATGGCACCTGGAGCTGATCGTATGCTTCGGGCAGGTTGTTGAGGGCCAGCCTGGGGGGATCGTCGTTTCCGGATTGGTGTGCCGGTGGCTCGGACCACAGCTCGGGGGCGTGTCCGGCCATAAACGGGGTGTCGTATTTGAGGTCGAAGTGCTGCGTGGCTTCTTCGCGGAACAGGATGATGCTGGCCTGGGCCGTGTGCCCCTCGATGTCGCGGGCACGGAGGTGGACGTGCGGCGGGGTGTTGCTGGTAAGAGATTCGTGATGGCCTTGTCCCGGGCCGGATGGATGGTCAGCCCATTGTTTTCCGGCCAGGGTTCCTGCCTGGTGTGTCCGGGCTTCTGCGGGGATCACCAGCGATCCGTTGCCCGTGGTCTTTACCATGAAGGCTGTCATGGCGGGGATGATATGGATGACGGGGGAATAGCTGGACCATTGGGCATCCCATATTTGGGGTCCGCCCTGGATGTGTTGTCTTTGCCAGTCGCCCAGGTTCCAGTCGACGGCACTCGCAAAAGGGTTTCCAAGGAGGTGCCATCCCCCGTAGGTGCCTTCGGACGAATGGCTAAGGCCGCTGATGGCAAGGTCTTGCGCCCGGATTTTTCCCTGGAAGCGGTGCGCCCGGTCTCCATATGATTTGTCAGGCTGTCCGTATGCCAGCAGGTAGCCTGTGCCGCTTTGAAATGTTTGTTCAAAGGCCTCGTTCCAGGATCCGCCTGCCTGCTTGCTGTTGATCCACCATCCGGTGACCACCTCCCCGTTGAAGGTGGCGGTATGGCTTTCATCCCATTTGTACAGGTCTATCCATGGGGGGATGATGCCCTCGGGCACAAATTCCGGCCGGATGTCCATGCCGTTGACGGGGGATGCGATCATATGCCATTGGTTTGACGGATGCTCCCCGTCGTGTCGCCCGACAAAGCGTTCCACGGTGGCCGCGACCTCCTCCTCGTAATGTATGAACGACCCCGGAATGTCGTGGGGTGATTCACTTTTCAACACGATGGCCCCCGCCCCCGCCGGATGCGCATTCACCAACCGCTCCACCGTCAATGACGCATTTGGAGAGATAATGAGTGCAGG
>PUOJ01000154.1 GCA_003552075.1 Bacteroidales bacterium | reverse complement strand
TCGCTAAAGGATCAACCCAGGCCTGAAACACAAACCCCAAAAAATTTACAGCTATGAGTATGTTTTGTTTTCAATGCCAGGAAGCCGCAAAAGGCGTAGGATGCACAGTAAAAGGCGTATGCGGAAAAGAACCGGAAGTCGCAGGCATCCAGGACGTGATGATGTATTTTCTGAAAGGCATGTCTGTGTATGCGAACATGGCCCGCGAAAAGGGCATCAACGATCCCAGGGTGGATCGTTTCATCCAGGAAGGCCTGTTCATGACCATTACCAACGCCAATTTCGACAAGCAACGTTTTATCGATAAGATCAGGGATGGATTTGCCCTTCGAATCGAACTCGAAAACAAAATGGAGGATGCCGGCATCCAATTGAACAAAGAGTCGCTCCCTGAGCCGGCTCAATGGAATGCCTATACTCCCGTAGAATACGAAAGGAAGGCGCATCAGGCAGGCGTACTGCAGATGACCGAAAATGAAGACATCCGCTCCCTTCGCGAGCTGATGACCTATGGTATCAAAGGCATTGCAGCCTATGCGGAGCACGCTGGCAACCTGAAGCACAAAAGCGAAGACATTGATGCATTCATGCAAAAAGGTCTGGCGGCAACGCTCGACGACAGCCTAGGTGCAGATGAGCTGACGGCCATGGTGCTGGAATGCGGCAAATATGGTGTGGAAGTGATGTCATTGCTCGACAAGGCGCACACATCCACCTATGGCAACCCGGAAATTACCAAGGTAAATCTCGGCGTACGCAACAATCCGGGCATCCTGATCAGCGGCCACGACCTGCGCGACATGGAGGATCTGCTCGAACAGACCAAGGATACCGGTGTGGATGTGTACACACACAGCGAAATGCTTCCCGCACACTACTATCCGGCTTTCAAAAAATATGACCACTTTGTGGGCAACTACGGTAACTCCTGGTGGAAGCAGCGCGAAGAGTTTGAAAAATTCAACGGCCCCATCCTCTTTACCACAAACTGCATCGTACCCCCGCTGAAAAGCGCGACTTACGCTGACAGGATCTACACCACAGGGTCTTCTGGCCTTGACGGTGCCACACATATCCCGGAAAGGGTTGAAGATGGCCGAAAGGACTTTTCCGGGGTCATCGAACACGCGAAACGCTGCGAGCCACCGGTAGAGATCGAGACCGGCGAGATCACGGGTGGTTTTGCACATAACCAGGTGCTGGCATTGGCCGACAAGGTAGTCGATGCCGTGAAGTCAGGTGCCATCCGCAAGTTTTTCGTGATGGCCGGCTGCGATGGCCGCATGAAGAGCCGCGAATACTACACGGAGTTTGCCAGGGCGTTGCCGGAAGACACCGTGATCCTCACCGCGGGCTGCGCAAAATACCGCTACAACAAGTTGCCTTTGGGCGACATTGGCGGAATCCCCAGGGTACTGGATGCAGGACAGTGCAACGACAGCTACTCCCTGGCAGTCATCGCCCTGAAGCTGAAAGAAGTATTTGAGCTCAACGACATCAACGAACTGCCCATTGCTTATAACATCGCCTGGTATGAACAAAAGGCTGTCATCGTATTGCTGGCGCTGCTATACCTCGGGGTGAAAAACATTCACCTCGGCCCTACCCTGCCAGCCTTCCTGTCGCCCAACGTAGCCAATGTGCTGGTAGAGAATTTTGGTATTTCCGGCATCAACACGGTGGACGAAGACATGAAAGTTTTACTGGAAGACGCCTAAATTGTTAATTGATTAACAGCCACGCAAGAGTTTTCGTTTTTTTTCTTATCTTTGCCGCTAACGCTTCAAAAAAAGCGTTCCGGCGGCAACTCGCCACGAGCGGGGCATATCCCGGTGTATGCCCCGCTCGTTTATTCATTCGAAAAGAGTGAAGGCTAAGGTTAAGGTTGAGGTTAGTGGGCGTGTATGTTTTTGGATTAGGCGAAGTTTTTGTGAGTTGCCGGGTTATGGGGTTGGTTGGGGTTGAAGTTGCCCGGGCGGTATTGGTTAAATGAGGGTTTGCGTATCGCAGTCAAAGGCCAGACCTGTTGGATGTTTGGTTTTACCGGACTTTTTTGACATTTCGACCTTTCAACATTTTACATGTGGTTATGACATGATCCTGTGATAGCGAAACCAACATCCCGCTGACCAAAATCTAATAAATAAATGACAAACAAAATACACGCATAATGACTCTTCCGGTACAGGTATTTATTCTGGGGCTCTTAACGGTATTTCTTGTCCTTTTGGTGGTAGTCGGTACCGGCAATGCCATCATATGGGTTGTCAACCGCTATTTTCCTGCTTCCGGCAAAGGGCTACCTCCAATAAAAACATCTGCAGTCAAGGCTACACACCTGGCAGCCATCGCAGCCGCCGTGCAAACGGTGACGCGAGGCAAAGGCAAGGTAAAAAAAGTCGAAAAGTTGCCTTAACCCGCTGCAACGATATATTGTTTCACTCATTAAGCTTTAATGTTTATGAAGAAAATAAAGTTCTCCTTAGTTTACCGGGACATGTGGCAATCGGCAGGCAAGTATGTGCCTCGCGTGGATCAGCTGACTGCCATTGCACCTGAAATTGTCAAAATGGGATGTTTCGACCGCGTGGAGACGAATGGCGGCGGTTTTGAGCAGATCAACCTGTTGTTCGGGGAAAATCCCAACAAGGCGGTCAGGGAATGGACCCAGCCACTGAAAGATGCCGGGATCACCTGTCATATGCTGGATCGCTCGCTGAATGGGATCCGGATGCAGCCCGTGCCGGCCGATGTGCGGAGACTGATGTACCAGGTCAAAAAGGCACAAGGCGTGGATGTAGTGCGCATTTTCTGTGGCATGAATGACCCACGCAATATCATCGATTCAATCAAATATGCCAAAGATGCGGGAATGAAAGCGCAAGCCGCACTCAGCATCACCTTTTCGGCAGTCCATACCGTCGACTATTTCATCGATCTTGCCAACCATGTCATTGAGGGCGGAGCCGATGAGATTTGCCTGAAAGACATGGCTGGCATTGGCCGGCCGGTATGGCTTGGCAAGATCGTGGCAGGCATCAAGGATAAACACCCCGATATACCCATCCAGTACCATTCCCATTCCGGGCCCGGGTTTGCCATGGCCTCCATCCTGGAGGTCGTCAGGGCCGGTGCCGAATACATCGATGTGGGCATGGAACCATTGTCATGGGGTACCGGCCACGTAGACATACTTGCCGTGCAAGCCATGCTGAAAGACGCAGGTTACGATGTACCGGAGGTCGACATGAAGGCGTATATGAAGGTGCGCAGCATGAACCAGGACTTCATGGAAGACTTCCTGGGCTACTTCATCACCCCGACAAACCGCCAGATGAACTCATTGCTCATCTCTTCAGGCTTACCAGGCGGCATGATGGGCTCCCTGATGAGCGACCTTGAAAAGAACCTGGCTGACCTCAATCGCTGGCTGAAGAAAAATGACAAACCCCTGCTTAACGAAGACAAGCTCCTGGTAAAACTGTTCCAGGAGGTAGAGTATATCTGGCCCAAGGTAGGCTATCCGCCGCTGGTGACGCCATTCAGCCAGTATGTCAAGAACCTGGCCGTCATCAACGTGACGCAAAT
Source organism: Bacteroidales bacterium (assembly GCA_003552075.1). GTDB lineage: Bacteria > Bacteroidota > Bacteroidia > Bacteroidales > UBA7960 > PUPG01. The sequence goes on along the minus strand of PUOJ01000154.1, from coordinate 1,591 downwards.
GGTCAAAGGTGGTGAACGCTGGGAGATCATTCCCGATAATGTTTGGGACATGCTAACCGGCAAACTTGGCCGCTTGCCCGGAAAACTGGCACCCGAGATTGAAGAACTCGCCAAAAAGGAGGGCAAGCAGTTCTTTACGGGCAATCCGCAGGAGCTCTATCCCGACAAGCTGGATGACTTCCGCAAGGAAATGGATGACAATGGCTGGGCCTATGGCGAGGACGATGAAGAGCTTTTCGAGTTGGCAATGCATCCCGAGCAATACCGCAGTTACAAATCGGGCAAAGCCAAAAAAGACTTTGAGAAAGACCTGGAGAAACGCAAGCGCGAAGGCGCAGGCCTCTATCAGAAAGTGAAAACGGTCACGGAGCAACCTGCAGCCAAAGAAACTGCTGAATTGCAGCCCAGCACCATGACGGTGGATGTGGATGGAGAAAAATACCGCGTCACGGTATCTTATGATGCCGATTCAGGAAGCAGCAGGGGACAGTCGGCCACGGACGAGGCAAATCCCGTAAAACAAATGCCGGCCGAAAAAGCAACACAAACAGAGGTCGCCTCACCATTGTCCGGCAACTTTTACCTGACCCGCGAGCTGTCTGAAAAGCCCGTCAAGGTAGGTGACCAGGTTAAAGCTGGCGATGTGCTTGGTTACATCGAAGCGATGAAGACCTACAATACCATCCGGTCAGACCAATCGGGCAAGATCGCGGAAATCGTCAGGGAAAATGGATCCGAAGTGTTCGAGGACGATGTGCTGTTCCGACTGGAGCAATAAAAGGGGTATGACGCCACAATCATGATGCGCGCGATGCCCTTTTGTTTGCCAATACATACAGAACCGTTTCGAAACATATGATCAAGGAGCTATGCATGATGATTTCCTGTAAGGAATAGTACACAGAACAAATGACGAAAGGAGCCTGCAATGTTCAAGAGACAGTCCTTGCTTTAATATCAGTTCAAGAGATTTAAACCACCCATATGTCTGCCTTAGAGAACCTATATCGTATCACGGCCATCGGCGAATTGTTTTCCACGCCGGGTGCCATCCTGATGCTTGCCATCGGAATATTCCTCCTGTTTCTGGGCATCCGCAAGAAGTACGAACCCTTGCTGCTGGTTCCCATCGGGTTTGGCGTCATCCTGGCCAACCTGCCCGGGGCCGGGATGGGCATTGTCCCAGAAGAGATGGTCATGTTTGAAGATGGAAGGTACATGAACCTGGTCGAAATCGCTGGCGAATATGGGATTATGAACTTCCTGTACTACATGCTGATCAAGACGGGCTTTCTCCCCCCCATCATCTTTCTCGGCGTGGGAGCCCTGACCGATTTTGGCCCGATGCTGCGTAACCTTCGCCTGTCCTTATTTGGTGCAGCCGCCCAGCTGGGTATTTTCAGCGTGTTTTTTGCTGCCATCGCTGTGGGGTTCACCGCGCAGGAAGCCGGTGCCCTAGGCATCATCGGAGGTGGCGACGGTCCGACGGCCATCTACATCTCCATCCTGCTGGCACCACACATGCTCGGACCCATCGCCATAGCTGCCTATTCCTATATGGCCCTCGTGCCCGTCATCATCCCACCCATAG
>PUOJ01000053.1 GCA_003552075.1 Bacteroidales bacterium | reverse complement strand
TTTCGCTTTCCAGCAATTCAGCCATTTTTTCTTTATCTGACTTCATTTTGTACCTTTTGGCTATTATTGTTTTGTAAAGATAATGGTTTCAAAAACAATTCAGCCGTGACAGGGTCGTTGGTTCGGGCTTTAGATACCTGAAACATTGCCATGCTTAGCCATGGCGCAGTCGCTGATTCAGGCTTTGTATCGAATGGAAGTCCAGGTAGTATAAGACTTTAATGGACAGGCTGTTGATCTGTGGATGTTCCAGCATATCCCGGAAATTATCCATGTAGCCTGGTGGGATCATGCTGTCCCTGTGGTCGATGACGTTTTTCCATGCCAGTGTCATCTGGCTGCCGGGGGCAAAGTGCCAGGTCAGCAACATGTCTATCGTAAAGGCATTGTAGTTGATATCAGCTATTTCCAGGTCATCGGCAATGGGTGAAAGATGGCCGTCCGGCTCAAGGTGATAATACTGTCCGTCGTATTCCACCCTCGACCAGTAGTGCCTTAAATCAAAGTTGAGGGAGAGGTCATTGGTGAAGATCAGTGTGGATCTCATGGTATGGATCATGGTGGGTGACTGGCGGCGTCCGAAATAGATGGTGTCCGGAACGGGCTGTGGCACCCAGCCGAGGTCATTGGTCAGCTCATTGTATTCGAAGCCATAGGACAAATTCAGGTGGTCGCTCACGCGGAATGTGGGTCTTAGCATAAAACCATATTCATCTGTTCTGTCGGCTGCCTGCGTCCTGCCAAAGTTAAAACTTCCATCGACAAAAAGCCTTCTCCTGTAATCTGAGGAGTAGCTCATGTGCATGCGCAGGGCTTCATCTGTACGATAATACCTGCCGGGCACGCGTGGTTCGTAATAATCGCGTTCGCCCCTGGGTTGGTATGTGGTGTTCAGGCTGATGTGGAAACGGGTGTCAAACAGCATCATCATGCGATGACTCACTTCCATTCCGGTGAATGTCCTTGGTTCATATAGCCTGGAATAATTGAATGACAGGGTATTGGTAAACATCCAGAAACGCCAGAATGGATCAAAAACATGATGGCTGACGGTAAGTCCGTCCTGGATCTGGTTATTGCGACGTAAAAAACCCATGTCATTCTGGTCGTACGTTTCGCTGAGTACGCTGCGGTCATAATGGGCACGCCAGGTGCCCCCGGTCTTGCCAATACGCACATCATACTTATATCCAAAAGTATTGTCTTCTCCTCTATAATATTGCTGGCTGAGGGCTCCCGATCCGCTAAGCTGATATATGTTGCTGTTGTCAAGCAGACGAAAATCTGCCCCTGTCACATTTGCGGTGTAGCCATCAGCTGACCCGGCCACATTGGTGTTAATGAAACTTACATATGAATTATTGGGCAAGCTTTGGTCTACGACCACCAGGTTGTAATTGGTGAAAGGCTGGGTTGTTATTTCCCTGGTTTCACCGGTGATGGTATCTTCCAGAATGGCATTGCTGGCGCTTGTCATGGCATTGAAGAATCCCAGGCCAAGACCATTGGAGGTTCTGCCGGATATCTTGGTGGCGTTGATCATCTGGGTTTCCAGGGGGTTGTCTTTAATCCTTTCGTCATGCTCCAGGTTCTGCGATGCAAGGTGATACCCCCTGGGCCTGTCTCCCACGCGCCTAGAATAAAACAAGTCTGCTTTCTGAAAAAGTTCTGTGCCCTCCGTAAAAAATTGCCTGTTCTCATCGTATCGGATCTCAAAAGGACTGAGGTTGAGCACTTTCGCATCCGACTGCACCTGCCCGAAGTCAGGGATCAGCGTCATATCCATTGTAAAGCTCGGACTGATGCCGTACTTTACATCCATTCCTCCATGAAAGGAGTTTGCCCATCCTCTGTCAAAACCATTGTTTTCCGCATAATTGGAGATATAGGGATAAAATGACAGCCTCATCGGTGGTGTCACCCCGTTGATCCCCTTCAGCTGGCCCATATGGGTCAGTTCGTCTCCTACACGGCGATCTACGAAGTTCCAGCTTGATAACTCCCTTGTCCTTCTTATTTCACGCCAGAAATTGATGCCCCACTCGTGCATGTCATTTCTCGGGAACCGCAGGGCCGAATAAGGGATCATCATCTCCACGATCCACCCTTCTTCGGTAATATTGGTTTCGCTTACCCATACGGCGTCCCAGTTGAGGTCGCCATGTCTGCCACCGCTCGAAAGGTTGGCATCCGTTTGTACGCCTGAAGCCGATAACTGGAAGCGAAAACCGTTGATGCCATCATCAAAAGGGTTGATCTCCACGTAAAAACGATCTGCGTTGAGGTCATGACCGGAGTTGCGAAGGCCAAGCTCCTGCAGGATGCGATCCGGTTCAGGGTCGAACATCTTGGCGCCGATATATACGGCATTATCATCATACAACACCCTTACTTCGGTCTCGAAGCTGGCGGGGCGGTCGTTGTGCGGCTCGTACTGATGAAAGTCAGTGGCTGCCGGGGCATTTTCCCAGGCAGGGTCTTCCAGGTTGCCGTCAATGACCGGTGGGTTATCCGTGCGAATGGCCGTGAGTGATTTGCGTTCCTCACTTGTCAGTGCCAAAACCGGGCTTAGTAGCAAAAAAAGAAAAACAAAACGGGTGGGCGAAAAAATATTTAGATACATGGGCTGAATAGAAGCAAAAAAGTAAAAATCAAATTCGCTGCAAATGTACAAAATATAAGGGTTTCCGCGAAATAGTGAAGCCCCTTTCGGCAGAAAAAAGAACGCGGAAGATAAACCCGGAATGAGATCAGACATCTCGCATCTGACCTGAATTAAAAGCATGAAACGCCCATGTCAGTATTTTTGACACACGAGAGGATGATTATGGTTATGGAGGCTTATGGACTAAGTAGGCTTTTGGCTTTTAGCTATTGGCATGAAAGCCAAAAGCTAAAAGCCAAAAACCAATAGCAAACAGCATTTCTCCTGAAAACACAAACGCTAGATAACCAATCAGTTGAAAAAATATAAATACATGAATAACCCAGGTCACAGGGGGACATCCAGGGATGGTGCTTTCTCTTCATGCCAGAAAGTAACTTCTTCCAGGCGGATATCAGCAATGTAGCGAATCTCCCTGGCGGGATGGATGCGTTCCTTATCTTTCAGATATGCATGCTGTTCAATAAATGTTCCGTTGGGTGACATCACCCACAATACCGGTTTGTATCCGCGGTCATTCTCTATATGACCAGCGACGACCATGCGTCCTTCGGGGTCAAAGGCAGCCTCTTCAAAAATACAGGGGGTGCCGCAAAAAAGTTTGCGTATCCTTTTGTTCTCCTCAAAACAGATGAGGCCTACCTCCATGTCAGGCTCCCGCCCGCGGGAATATAATGTGCCATCATCCCTTTTTTCGAGTGCCAGGTGGTAGCTGTCGAGGTCAATGGCCTGGGTGGAGTCCGCGTTATACACATAAAACCGGGTATAAAGGTCATCACTTTCAGCTTGGAAATCATACGTGACCGAATAAGGCCTTTCAAACCGGTGACTTTTTTCAAAACCCTCATATTCCAGGTCATAATACGCCAGCCAGTCTATGATTCTGCTATCTGGCCAGTCGTTTTTCTCTGCTGACGGCCCGCAGGCATAAAACGTCAGAAAAAAAACGACCAATTGAAAGGCTTGCGTTGTCTTTGATCTTGTGGGCATGTCATTGGCTCTTGGCTGTTGGCTTTTTGCTGGGAGGCCTGGCCTGATTATTGGATCCGGGTTTTTTGTATGATGACCTTGGACCCTAATACTGCCATCCCAACATGTTAAAGTAGTACAGTTGCAAGATGGTGAGAATGAAAACCAGCGTGGTCAGGCTATAGAAGAGTCGGCTAAGATTCTTTATCTGGGGTTGTTTCCAGATATATACATTGGTGGCCATCATCAAGATGATAAAAGGAATGGCAGCCAAAGGGAAGAACAGCCCAACACGGATCTCCAACGGGATGCCAAAAATGATTTCTTCGCCTCCTGCAGCCGCAATTACCAGGACGTAAAACAACAGCATGAAGAGTGATGTGATCCATGCCACCGTTTTTGAAAAGACAGGCAGTGGTTTACGCGTTCTTGGTTTCTTTTCATAGAGCCTTCGTGCGAAATAGATCCAGGGCCAGGCAATGATGATGTAAAGAATGCAGATCAGCGTAACCACCAGGATGAATATGTGCAGCCAGGCATTATTGAACCATCCCGGTCTTTCTGCGGACATGATAAGATCATTGCTTACATGTAGCTTTTGCGCTTTTTCTCCCTGTGCGCGTTCAAAGCCCACAAGGATGTTTTGTTGAGGCATCCAGAAAGAGGTGCTGTCAATTGCCAGCATGCGATAACTATTCCCAAAAAAGTCAGTGAAAACCAGGTTGTCGTTGTCCACCTTCACTTTTGCCCGATTGATCACGCCAATGAGTTTGAGAATGTCTGAATGAGGTCTGCGGCTGGCCAGATAGGTACCGGAAAAGCCATCCAGGTAATCTTTTTCCAGTTGAATCAAAGGGGGTGCTGGCTCCTGATCCGGGAAAAATCTGTCGATAAAGTGTTTCAACACCTGGTCATATGCCAGCCCCGCGTCTTTACCACTGAAAGACACAAACAGTCCTGTGTCGTATTCAGGGAAGAGCGCCAATTGCGAATGAAAGAGGAAGGTGTTTCCGCCGTGGCCAATCACCTGCACGTGTCGCGGACTGATGTCAAGGAAGCCGTGAAGCACTGGGTTCATTCCTGCGGCATGGGTAAGCACCGGTGTGTTCATGATCGAAAAAGTGAGAGAATCCATGATGCTGATGGTATCCTTGCGCCCGTGGTTCAGCAGGGTTTCCATGAAAATGGCCATGTCTGCTGCAGTGGTGCTGGCTCCACCGGCACCTGTCATCGGCACGATTTCAAAACCTTCTTTCCGGAAAGCCCCGTCGCGGAATGAATAACCTGTAGCCATCCGGTTTGCCAGGCGCCTGGGCACAGGCTGGCTAAACGTCGAAGACTCCATTCCCAGGGGTTCAAATATGTGCTGGTCTGCATATGTTTCAAAAGGCAGGCCACTGACTTGTTCTACCAGGTATTGCGCCAGGCCGGTTCCATGGTTGCTGTATGCAGCCTCTTCAAGCGGAGGCCGCACGCGCTTGGGCATCTGTCTTTTCAGGACCTCCTCCAGGGACGGGATGTCATCCTCCTCCCGCATGAACAGTTTCAGCAAGACATCCTCAAAGCCTGGCGTATGCGAAAGCAGGCTGCGCAACGTAACAGGCTCTTCGTAGGTGTCCGGAACCTTGATTGTCTCAAGGTAATCATTTACATCCCTATCCAGGTCAAGGTTTCCTGCTTCTACTTGCTGCAATACGGCAATCCAGGTGAAAAGCTTGGAAACAGAACCTATTCGGAACAGGGTCCTCTCAGGATCCACCTTCACGCTGTCAGCAATGTTTGCATAGCCATAGCCGCGCTGAAACAATAGCTCACCATCCTGAATGATGCTTACCATGGCACCCGCAGCCCGGTGATCATCCATCGTGGATGCCATGAGGCCATCCATGAAAGCAGCCAGCTCAAGGGTGTCTCTTAAAGAATGGATCATGATTCCGGGCTCAGATTCAGCCCCTCTGGCCGGCAGTGATCCGGGCGCTGCCAGTAACACATTAAGCAATAAGATAAATCCCAATGAGATCAATTTATTTGGATGGCGTGATTTCATGTGTTTATTTTTTAGCAACTAGTTGTTGTTGATGCGTTTATGTTCTTGTCAAAAGTTCAGGGGTTGTGTTGCAACTGTTTGTCAATTCTTTGGCATGGAGGTTTGGCTTCGCCGAGCTCGCAAAGTGCTCGATACATCTGTGAATATTTTCTCAACTAGATGGTTATCTTGTGTTTTCAAGAGGACTGCTATTGGCTGTTGACTTTTAGCTGTTGGCTTTTGGCTTTCTTGCCAACAGCCAACAGCTAATAACCAACAGCCATTATAGCGAAACCTTCCCGTTGATTTCCTCTAGGATGAGGTAAATTTCGTCCACACAAGCCCCGCAAACGGTGCCAGCTGTGGTTTCGTTGCCAACCGCTTCTATGGTTTGAAGCTTCTTGCTCCGTATGGCATCCTCAATCTCCCGCCGGGTGATCTCGTTGCACGTGCAGATGATTTCGTCCTTGTTGCTCATGACGTGTTCATTTAAAATGATGTCGAAATGTCGAAATGTTGAAAGCTCAACCCAATAACCCCTTAACTTCAACCTCAAAACAGATGTTAAAGTTATGTATTTTTGTTTAGGTGTTCATCCGTTTAAGCTCCATTTTTTGTTTTACAGGTAACCCATTTCTTTTGTGAAACACTAAACAATTCCACATGCTGCTTGTTTCGGTTAATAGAATGCTATTCACTCAAAAAATCTAAAGATTATGCTATCAACAAAAATGTTACAAATCCTGAATGATCAGGTTGCCAAAGAAGTATATGCATCGCATTTGTACCTTGCCATGGCCTCATGGGCAGAGAATGAAGGGCTTGCAGGAATCGCTGACTGGTTTTATGCCCAATCAGAGGAAGAGCGTGAGCATATGATGAAATTCATCCGTTACATCAATGAACGTGGTGGTCATGCTGAGGTTCCCCTGGTGGAAAAACCCCCAAAGGATTTTCCAGGTGTGAAAGAAGCATTTGATGCGGCTTTGGACCACGAGAAAATGGTTTCCGGTGCCATTAACGACATTGCGGCCCTGGCTTTTGATGAGAAAGACTTTGCCACACACAACTGGATCCAATGGTTCATCGAAGAGCAGCGTGAAGAGGAAGATTCCGTGCAGGGCATCATTGACAAGCTCGAATTGCTTGGCAAGCATGGATTATATGTGTTTGATCGCGACATCATGTCCATGCGTGGCGATCACTAAGCTGTGTATTGCAAGTGTTTTTACTTCAGGCCATCATCTTCCTGGCGCAAGCTTTGTCACGCGATACCACGCCGATTGCTTCCAGGGTTTCGTCCCTGAGATAAACCAACAGCATAGATGACGCAGTTTTAAGATGATTTGATTTTAAATACAATAAGGAACGGCAATCAGCCGTTTCGCTTTTGCTGATCATTCGTTGATCGACAAGGATTCAACAAACCAAAGCCGGAGTGCGTGCTCCGGCTTTTTTTTGTAATTTAGACCTGTACATGCGACACCAGAATGTGTCAGTGTTTTTTCATAACCGGGAGCAGTGTGATGATGATTTTTTTCCGCAGGCTGATCAAATGGATATGGCGTGGCCTGTTACTTTTGTTGCTTTTGATCGTGGTCATGGCCGTGGCTTTGCAGTTCCCTGCCGTGCAAACAAGGATGGCAGCCTATGTGACGGCTCAACTGTCGGCAAGGACCGGCACGGAGGTCACCGTCAGCCGTGTGGGCATCCGACTCCCAAGGTCGGTGACCCTCAAAGAGGTATTTGTGGAAGATATGCAGGCAGACACCCTGCTGTATGCAGGGGCGTTGCATATTGACGTGCATCTTGGCGGACTGCTGCGAAACCACGTGCAGATCAGGGCCTTAAACCTCAGGGACGCCACAGTCTACATGTGCCGACTGGAACCCGACACGCTGTTCAATTATGACCAGCTGATCCGCGCCATGGGCAACGACACGGGCGGGGAGGCAGCTGTTGAAAATGATGTGGCAATGCCTGGGCGTCATGCATCCAATGGCAATTATGAAGAGACAGCGCCTTTGGTTGAGCCAACCGAAGAGACACAGGATGCCTCAACCTGGACTTTTGACGTGGGTGCCTTGCGCCTCGATAACATCCGCTTTCGCTACGCCGACCATTTTTCGGGCCTCGACATACAGTTGCAGCTGGAGCATATCCATACTTCCGTAGACGTTCTTGACCTGGCTGAGGCCAGGTATGCATTGGGTCAGATCAGGCTTTCGGGCGGTCATGTGCATTATCACGCCCATGAGCGGGGCCGGCCACCACCGGAGCCTATTGATGAGCCAGGAATTCCACCTGATGTCGCACTGGCAAAATTGCAGCTGGAGCAGGTTGGCTTTTTGTATACCCAGGCTGGAGACTCCGTCTTTGAGATAGATATGGATCACATCTTGCTCACCCCGGGCGACCTCGATCTTCGGGAAATGCGCTTTGCGGTCAACGCACTTTCAGCAGACATCCCGCTGACTGCCGTTGCGGGGATGCGCTTTCACGATGTGCAGCTTGACATGGCGGATGCCTTATACGGACCGGATACGCTCAGTGCTGACCTGAGGCATCTCGCGCTATCCAAAGATGATGAATTCCAGGTAAAACGCTTTTCGGCAGCATTACATTCCGGCCGCCATACAAAGATCAGCAACCTGAACCTTGAAACCAGGGAAAGTCTGATTGAAGCAGACCTCTTCGCGGGCCTCCCCCTTCTTGGCACAATGGATCTTAGCGCAAATGTACCTATAGATGTGGATATCCGAAAAGCAATGGCAGGCAGCGACCTGGGCCATTTCCTGCCGGAACCCGAAATGCTTTTCCCGGATCAGGAATCACCTCCCCTGGATTTGGTGATGCGGGTCACAGGCCAGCTTGGTGACATGCGCCTGGATACATTGCAGCTCGCGATGGCTGAGCGACTATCCATCCGTACAGCAGGACAGATCAAAGGGTATCCGGACATGGAAAGCCTTGGTTTTGATCTGCCGCAAATACATGTTTCTGCCCTGCCACCGCATCTTATGGACTACGTTCCCGAAGAAAACCGGCCTCAGGGACTGACATTGCCCCCTGAAACAGATATCCAGGCATCACTGTCAGGCAAATTGCAGGATTTTCAAGCAAACCTTGCACTCGTTTCTGATTTTTTTGATGCCGATGCAAGCTTTTCATACAACGAAACGGAAGAAAGCTACCCTGAGTGGCAGGGAAACGTGCAAATCACCGGAAACCAACCCCTGTCTGTCGTGGGCCAGGATGAACTGCTGCAGGATCTTTCCGCTATGCTGTATGCCAAAGGAAAGGGTTTTGACCCTGAAAGCATGGACCTGGAACTTGATTTACATGTTGATTCATTATGGTTCAATGATTATACCTACCGCTCCCTGTCACTGCTTGTCAATGCAGCGGAAGGCCTTTTCCAGACAGCCCTGCGGTATGATGATGAACACCTGGTTTTGGACATGGAAACGGATATTCTCCTTCGTGGTGAGCAACCCGAATTGTCCTTCAACTGGGCATTGGATCATCTCAATGCCAACGCGCTGCAACTTGCAGATGAAATGATCGCCTTACAAACGCGTCTCGAGGGTTCCTTTACCTTTAAAAAACCACAGTTCCCTGACGGATGGCTTTATGTTCACGACACCTACGTTCTCCTTGACAGGGATGTGTATCGCCTGGACAGCCTTCATCTTAACACCAATACCAACGACGCCTATTATTTTGCAGAAATATACGCCCCGATGCTAGAAGGAAGATACCAGGGAAACATGTCACCGGCAGCCATCCCCGCAGCCCTTGCTGACCATGCCATGACCTACCTGGGAATGGAAAGGGATCCGCAGGATGGTTACATTTATGTGGAAGACCCTGAAATGCCCGCGCAGCATTTTGAGTTTTTCCTGCGCATCCGCCCATCGCCCTATTTTCACGAGCTGTTGTTCCCCCAGATCTCCTCCTTTGACCCCATTAGCATGCAAGCCAGGTTTAACAGCACGGATCGCTTGCTTGCCATGGAGGCCACGATGCCGGAAATGATTTTTGGTGGCTGGCATATCAAGGATTTAAACCTCGAAGCCAGCTCAGATGCTGAGATGCTCGACTTTTCCTTCGGGATTCCGAAACTTTCCAGTGACGCGCTGACCATAAAGGGTTTCCACACATCAGGCTCCTTAAGGGATCAGATGCTTGACTTTCACCTGGCGTTTTCCGACATGCAGGATCAATCCTGGCTTGATCTTGCCGGCAGCCTTAGCCAGGAAGCGGACCATACCGAATTGAAGCTGGATACCGCGATCACGGTGAACAGGGAGCGTTGGCAGGTGGACCCTGGAAATTATCTTCGGATCTTTGCGCATGAGATACAGGCCCGCGACATGCGCATCTATCAACAGGACAAGGAAATTGCCATCAGCAGTACCGAAGGGGACGGGGAGGCTTCTCCACTGCGGTTGTCCCTGCAACAGATCGACATGGGTAAGTTTGACCTTTTGGGTGGAGAAGCTTTAGTACAAGGAGTCATTGATGGCCATCTTATCATTCATGACCTTTATGATGACCTGGCATTTACTGCCGATCTTTATGTGGATGATCTGGGCTATGGTGGTGATGCCATCGGGGATGTCTCCCTCCTGGTGTTCAGTCCTGTGCCCGGATTTTACCAGGTGGATGCATCCGTGAGCGGATACGGCAACCGGATCGATCTTGCGGGTACCTACCATCAGGCGGAAGAAGACTTCATGGATTTTGAACTGAGACTGGAAAACCTGGAGCTGGCCACATTGGAAGCGCTGACCTTAGAGCAACTGTCGGACATGGAAGGGCAGATATCAGGGGCTTTACGCCTGTCTGGCTCCCCCACAAATCCGGATATGGATGGCGCAGTCAATTTTGACCAGGTCGGCTTCCATGCGGCATTCCTGAATGCCAGGGATACCATTCCCGAAGAAACCATCATTTTCGACAAGCACAATGTACGGTTCAGCAGTTTCACCCTGCTCGACAGAAGCGAAAGACCAGCAAGCCTTGATGGTACCATCAGCATGCATGACATCTCGGACATTTCATTTGATCTGAGCCTTACCAGTTCAAACTTTTTGCTGCTGGATATATCCCGGGACGACAACGACTTGTTTTATGGGAGGTTGCTTATCGACACCGATCTCAATATGAGCGGCGATATGGTGAGGCCGGTGATTGAAGGCAGGCTTAAGCTGAATCAGGGGTCAAGCTTTACTTTTATTCCGCCTCAATATCTGCCCGAGGCCATCGGCGATGAGGGGGTCGTGGAGTTTATGGCCGTATACGAGGATGTCTTTACTGACCTGGCATTGCGTCCGGAAGAAATTGAGCCGATGCAGTCTGCCTTTGAAAACCTGGATATCAGCGTGAATGTGGAGATCGATCCGGCTACCGATGTGCGCATTCTGATCGATGAGGTGGCGGGTGACATCCTGGAGATTCAAGGCGGGGGACTGATCACCTATGGGGTCGATCCTGGCGGCCGGATCAGCCTGGCCGGACGCTATGAAATCACCCGTGGTGCATACCAGATGACTTTTTATGATGTCATCAGAAGAAATTTTGACATAGAAAGAGGCAGTCAAATCACCTGGACAGGGGATCCCCTGGATGCAAGCGTTGACATCACGGCAAAATACACGGTGCGTACTTCATCCAGAGAACTGATGGCTTCCCATGGCCCCGCGGCCGGCCAGCATGAGAGCGCCTTCCGGCAGATATACCCCTTTGAAGTCTTCCTCAGGATGGAAGGGGATCTGATGAGTCCGGAAATCAGCTTTGAGGTGGGCCTGCCACCTGAACATCGCGGTGCCATGGAGGGAAGGCTGCAGGCAAGGCTCACTGAACTCAATGAGAGTGAATCGGAGCTGAACAAACAGGTGTTCGCACTGCTGATCATAGGCAACTTCATACAGGATGATCCCATCGCGGCTGTCACGGCAGGCCCGGGAATTACTTCCACCGCAAGAAGCAGTGCAAGCCGGTTATTGTCGCAACAGCTAAACAGGCTGTCAGACAGGTATATACGCGGTGTGGACATCAGCTTTGACCTGGAGTCATATGAACAAGTGGAAGATGGTCAGATGGTAGGCAGGACGGAGTTGCAAATGGAAGTGTCACGTGACTTCCTCGACCAGCGATTGCGAATCACTGCCGGCGGACACCTGGAGCTGGAAGATGAAACCCGCAGGCAGATCAACCCCGCCGACATGGCCGGAGACTTCTCCGTGGAGTATCTGCTCGACCCGGATGGCCGCTTTACCCTCAAAGGGTATAGGGAAAGAAAGTTCCAGGATGTCTTCGATGGCGAAGTGATCGAAACAGGTGTTTCCTTCATCTTCCGACAGACATTTGATCATTTTGGAGAGCTGCTTAGGCGTAAGGAAGAAGAGGAGGAGGAAGAATGATAAAAGGACAAAATGACAATAAGACAATAAGACAAAAAGACAAGATGTCGAAAGGTCGAAAGGTCGAAAGGTCGGAAATTCGGGTGTTGATCTGGCTTGGTGCCATGCTTCTGTTGGTGCTTTCGTCGTGTACGGGGTTGCGCAAGCTGCCTGAGGATGCGTATCTTTATACTGGCAGCAGCATTCATCTGGAGAAGGAGGAGGACGTGGAGGATAAGCGCAATGTGGAAAGGGAGCTTTCGCGGGTTTTGCGTCCTGCACCCAACAGCCAGTTGATCTTTTCCAGGCCGGCGCTTTGGATGTATCAACATGCGGGAGAACCCACGGGAAGAGGCGTTCGCCACTGGATGAAAAACAGGCTGGGTGAAGAGCCCGTATTGTTTGAAGAGGCTTATGTGGATCGTCATTTGCGCTTAATGTACAACCGCCTCTATAACATGGGATATTTCGATGCCCTGATCGCGCATCAGCAGGATAGCACACGTCGTACAGTTTCGCTGGACTACCAGGTTTCCCTGAAGCGCCCATATCGTTTTGGCACCCTCTATCCGGCAGATGAAGACACTCAGCTGGCCCGGGAGGTAAACGACGGGTTGGTAAACAGCCTGGTTGTGGAAGGTGAACCTTACAGCCTGGAAACCCTGCGAAGGGAAAGGCAACGTATTGAAAGGGCTTTGAAGAAAAAGGGTTACTTCTATTTTCATGCGGACCACTTGTTGTTTCGTGCAGATTCAGCCGCAGGTGACAGGCGGGTGGACCTTTATGCCACGATCAAACCAGATATTCCTGATGCAGCCCGGCGAGCTTATCGTATCGGAAATATATATATGCATGCCGACTATATGGCAGGTGGCAGCAACCTGGCTGCCATGCAGGATACCCTGGAGCTGGATGAAGGCATTTATTTTACGGATGATGCCGGGCACTTTGACCCGCAGGTCATCCGGAGATCGGTGTTTTTCAACAACGACAGCCTTTATAATGTGAACGACCACGACAGAAGCCTGAACCACCTGATGAGCCTCGGCACATTTCGTTTTGTGAACATCCGCTTCCGGCCTCGACAGGAAGCTGACAAGGACCTTTTGGATGTTCGTGTACTGTTGACGCCCATTGAGCGGCGCTCAATATCAGCCGAACTCAGAGGGGTGACCAAATCCAACAACTTTGCTGGCCCGGGGTTTAATACCACCCTCACCAACAGAAACCTTTTTCGTGGGGCTGAGCAACTGGACCTCAGTCTCAATGGCGCATATGAAGTGCTTGTGGGGAGGCAGCGCAGTGCGTCTTCCTCAGAGCTGGGCATCGATGCCACACTTTCATTTCCCCGGTTCCTGTTGCCCGCCGGATGGAAGACAGCACCAGAGGTCTTGTCTCCCAAAACGCGCATCACGCTCGGCGCAAACAGAATGAGCCGGACCGACGCCTTTGCACTGACAACCATGCACGCACGTTTTGGTTATACCTGGAACACGGACCTTGCTACACAGCTCCAAGTGTATCCTTTGGTGTTTAACCTCTACAGGCTTGGTGATGTGGATGAGGGCATGGAAGACATCCTGTTAGGGGGAACCCTATTGCGCGAGGGTTTGTTTGAACAATTCATCATCGGTGGACAATATGCCTATGTGTACAATTCACGATTGAAATCCGGCAACCGGCACGACTGGTATGTGCACCTGAACCTTGACCTTTCTGGAAACATCGCTTACCTGCTCATGGATCAGGTTTTTGGCGCATCAAAAGAAGAGGATGGGGGTTATGGTTTCTTTGACCAGAGCTTTGCCCAGTATGCCAAGGCGGACGGGGACTTCAGGCATTACTGGCAGGTTGGGGAAGGCAGCCGCCTGGTAAGTCGACTCTTCCTAGGTGCTGGCCTGCCCTATGGCAATTCAGAGATGATGCCATATGTAAAACAGTATGTGACAGGAGGGTCAAACAGCATACGGGCATTTCATCCCCGATCTGTGGGCCCTGGACGCTATGTCCCTGATGAAGAGCTGGAAGGGACATACAACATCTACCAGACCGGAGACCTGAAACTGGAAGCCAACCTGGAATACCGGTTTGACATCACCAGTCTGTTTAAGGGGGCATTGTTCGTCGATGCCGGAAATATCTGGCGGGTGCGTGATGATGAAAATGTGCCTGGCGGAAGATTTTCCGCCAGCACATTTTATGAAGAAATCGCGCTGGGTGCAGGTTTAGGCCTGCGTATCGACGCCAGCTTTTTTGTCCTTCGCTTCGATTTTGCCATTCCGCTGGCCGATCCGGCCGTTGACACCGATAGCTTCTTCGATCCGGTGAGGCTGCACGACAGCCGTTGGCGAAGAGACCACATCGTGTTCAACCTGGGCATCGGATACCCGTTTTAATGTGTTAATGTGCTAATTTGCTAATTAAGAGTTTCGGATATAAGATGAGATTTCCCCTTTTTTGCAGCACTTTGCACCAAAACCAAGACATTAAAATGAACATAGCATAAAGGAACCTTCATTAGCACATTAACACATTAGCACATTAACACATTACTCAATTTCTACTTCAATCCATCCTGAGCGGTCGGGCTGTTCGGGCACCGGCCACTCCTGTGGCGGGTCTTCTTCAAGCTGCTGAAGCAGAATTTCCACGGCTTTCTCCAAGCTTGGATCTTCTCCACGGGCCACCTTATGCGGTTCATCAACCACTTCAATGTCGGGGTAAACCCCGATGCCTTCAATGATCCACTCGCCTTCTTCATTGTAGATGCCAAAACGGGGCACCCCAATATAGCCGCCGTCTTTAAGCCTGGCATTGCCGGTCATCCCTACAAGCCCGCCCCAGGTGCGGGTGCCGATGATGGTGCCCAGGTCCCGCTGGCGGAAGAAATATGGAAAAGCGTCTCCACCTGAGGATGCGAACTGGTTGATCAGCATGGCTTTTGGTCCGTCGTGTGCGACGCCGGGGGTGCGCATGGGATAGTCAAGGCCGGCGCGATACCATTTGGCATGGGTTTCCCTGTTGAGGATCTCTACCATCCTGTCCGGAATGAATCCACCCCCATTGAACCTTTCATCGATGATCAATGCATCTTTATGGTGATAGGCATACATGCCCTTAAAGAGTTCTTCATTGCCGTCGATGGACGTGTTGGGCACATAAATGTATCCAATGCGTCCGTCTGACATTTCGTCTACCATGCGTCGACGTTCGTTGACCCACTCCAGGTGCCGCAGCCCCAC
Source organism: Bacteroidales bacterium (assembly GCA_003552075.1). Lineage (GTDB taxonomy): Bacteria > Bacteroidota > Bacteroidia > Bacteroidales > UBA7960 > PUPG01. Next base: position 5,170 of record PUOJ01000053.1, on the reverse strand, counting down.
TTCGCTGCTGATGGGCCGGAATGTATAGGTACGTGCTCCATCGGCAGTGGGCCTGTCGTTGACGGTAATTGTAGTGGCTTTATCCACGCGGCCTTCAAGAAACTGATAGGGATTCATGCCGGTGTGGATGTCGTGGCCGTCGATGCGGATCAGGTAATCGCCTTCGCGGACGTTGATGCCTTGCTTGGTGAGGGGTGAGCGCAGTGCATCATTCCAGTTCTCACCGCCAAAGATGTTGCTGATCACAAATCTGCCATTGTCCGTATCCGCGGTGAGCTCAGCGCCCAGCAGGCCGGTTTCGATACGTTCCACGCGCTCGAAATCACCATAGTCTACATAGGCATGGCCGGTGTTGGTCTCTGCAATCATCTCACCAAACATGTAGTCAAGGTCAAAGCGGTGATTGAGGTAGGGGAGAAGTGCCGAATACCTGTCATAAAATCCGTCCCAATCCACCTCATGCAGGTTTTCCACATAAAAGAAATCCCTGTAAATGCGCCAGCCATCTTTAAATATCTGTTCCCACTCCTTCATGGGTTCAATGCGCATATTCATGTCGCCCAGGTCGAGCATGCCGTCTCCTGCCTGTCTGCCCGGTGCGAGGGGTTCCACACCCCATTCGCCGCGATGGGAGTACAGAAAGCTGCTGCCATCTGCAGAAACGGTGGCTGAGCTGACCCCGTCCATGATCAACTGGTCTTCCTGCTCACTTAGCACATAGCGGCGCAGTCCCGTGTTGGTAAGATATACCAGGCCGTCATCCACCGCCTGAAGGCCCCAGTAGCTGCCAGCCGCCATGGGGAATGCCACCACCCGATCTGCGGCACCTTCAAAGTCAATCCGCACCGTGATCTCTTCCTCCTCATCGCCTTGCTGGTTATCATCATCCGGGCCGGGCTCCGTAATGTCACGAGCCTCAAAGAGCCGGGGACTTTCACCTGTCAGGTGCATGGCATAGACCCTGGTTGCCCTGTCGTAGAGGTAGTTAAACTCAAAGCTGGAAAATCGCAGGTTAAAATCCCGGTTGGAAGTAAAGAAGATGTATTCACCACACTTGCTGAACACCGGGTTGCTCTCACTGAACTTGTCTCCAGTGAGCTGGGTAGCCTCGTCATTTTCTATGTGGTATACCCACACGGCGCCCTGTCCGTTGCGACTGCTTTTGGCATAAGTGATCCATTGGTTGTCGGGAGAGAAATCGTAATGGCGGATCTCTTCCGCGGTGGGTGTGTCAATTTCGCGTAATTCACCGGACTCCACGTCCAGCAGCTGCAGCTTCATGCTTCTGTCAAAGAACACCAGGTAGCGGCTATCGTGCGACCATTTTGGCTGGTACTTCCAACCCCAGCTGCCTTCGGTCATCTGGCGCGGCTCAGCACCATCCTTGTTTTCCAGGAGGTAGATCTCATATTCTCCACTGCTGTCGTCATAATAGGCAATCCAGCGGCCATCCGGCGACCATTGGGGATATACCGCACGCACGCCCTGTGTCTGTGTAAGGTTATGGGTAGAACCTTCACCTGCAGGCACGGAAAAAATGTCGCCGCGGGCATCAAAAAGAACCCGGTTGCCGGTGGGAGATATGGCTACGCTGTGAATGTCGTCCTTGACATTCTTGCGATAGGGTAAGGTGTTGGCAAAATCATACTGTATGTTGATCTGCAACCTTTCCACCTCATCGGTTTCCAGGTCGACCCTGTAGATGTGACCGCCACTTTCATACACGAGCTGACCACCGGTGCCACTGGGCCACATCACGTCAAAGTCGTCATGGAAGGTGATCTGTTCCACCTCTTCGGTTTGCACGTCGTAGCGATGAATATTCAACCACTTGTCGCGGTCAGAGGCAAAATAGATATGGTCGCCATGCCATACCGGGATGTGGTCCGTGCCTTTGAAATCTGTGATCTCCCTCGACGTGTTTTCATTCAAGTCGTAGATCCACAGGTTAGAGGCGCGGCCTCCCTTGTATCGCTTCCAGGTGCGGAACTCTCGGTCCACATAGGCAAAGGCCATCTGGTCCCCATCGGGAGAGAGCACCCCAAAACCACCGTGCGGTATGGGCAGTGCTTCCTCCAGGCCACCCTCGATGTCCACGAGGAAATATTTCCCCATCCTTTCACCATAAGGGGTGCGGTTGCTGCGAAACAAGACCTTCCTGCTGTCGGGTGTCCAGCCCAGCACTACGTTATCAAAGCCGCCGCGTGGGGGCATCGGACCGACGTCGTTATACCAGGTCAGCTGTTTGGGTGTGCCGCCCGTTGCGGGCATCACATAGACCTGCCGCGAGCCGCTGTACTCTGCGGAAAAAGCGATCCACTGCCCGTCAGGTGACAGTTTGGGGAACAACTCGAGCCCCTTGTGCGAGGTGAGCTGCCTGGCATCGCCTCCCACAGCATTTGCTGTCCAGATGTTTCCTGCATAGACAAATACCACCTGGTCGCCGCTGATGTCAGGATAGCGCAATAGCCGCGCATCCTCCATCGCTGCCAGGTTGAATCCGATTAAAAGCAAAATGAACGTTGTTGCAAAATTCATAAATCTGTGTTTCATGATTAGCGTCTATTTAAGGGTTTTTAAAATTGGCTGTAAAATTTTGGAAAAATACATTTTTTTTTCCAAACCGCATTCAGCCTTTATGAATTATGCGTGTAAAAACAAGAACTGCAACGGGTCGGTGAAATAAATGTAACTTTGTGTGGTTATTACAATAGCAAGGTGGAGCAGGTTGTTTTTCATCCACTGCTTAATTGCAAGGCTGGCAGGAAAAAGGCTGCCGGATGAAACAAGTCACCTGCTGCCGCTGTTTTATTTACAATCATCAGACAGCTTCTGACTTTATGAACTTTGTTTTTCCGGGCTTTTTATTTGCCTTGTTGGCCATAAGCATTCCGATCATCATCCACCTTTTCAGGTTCAGGCGCTTCCGGACGGTCTACTTTCCAAATATTGCCTTCCTGCGGCAGTTAAGTGAAGCCTCTGACAAGGAGTCAAGGCTTAAGCAGCTGCTTGTCTTGCTGGCACGCGTCCTGGCGATCACCTTCCTGGTGATGGCCTTCGCCCGTCCGTATATTCCAGCTGAGGAAGATGACATCAGCCCGGAAGGCAATGCGGTGAGCGTCTACATTGATAACTCTTTCAGCATGAATGCCATGTCAGACCAGGGGCGCCTGCTTGATGAAGCCAGGGAAAGGGCGATGGAGATAGCCCGCATGTATGGGCATGGCGACCGGTTCATGTTGCTTACCAATGATTTTGAAGGACGCCATCAGCGTTTTGTGAGCCGTGAAGAATTCATTGACATGGTGCAAGAGGTTGATGAGTCAGCCCGCAACCGCTCCATAGCGGAGGTCATGACCAGGAAAAAGGAGCTCTTTGGCGATGAGCCTTTCGACCGCCAGCGTGCCTATTACTTGAGTGACTATCAAAAAAGCACTTCCGGGCTGGACGAATTGCCCGAAGATACCCTAATCCGGTCGTACTTTTTACCCTTGCAGGCACAACAGACCGATAATGTGTATGTGGACTCTTTATGGTCCGACAGTCCGGTGATTCTGACCGGTCAGCCCGTGACGATGTATGTAAGAATCAGGAATGATGGTTCGCAGGATCTCGAAAACCAGCCACTGAGGTTGTATGTGGATGGCCGCCAACGCTCCGTGGTGTCGTATAGCATCGGCCATGGAGAAGAAGAAACTGTTGAGCTGAGCTGGTCTGCAGGAAGCGAGCCCCTGCAGCAGGCACATGTGGAGATCCGGGATTACCCTGTTACTTTTGATGACCGCCTCTATTTTACCTACCAGGTTACTGCTGAAATTCCCGTGCTTGCACTCGAAGGGGCTGGCAGAAACAGCTACCTCCACGCCCTCTTCGGTGGCGATGAGCTCTTCGCTTTTGAAACCATGCCGGCCTTATCGGTCGATTATTCCGCTTTTTCTGAATATCAGACTATTGTGGTGGATGGATATGACAGAATATCGGCAGGGCTCGCCTCCGAGCTGCAGCGTTTTACGGAGGCGGGAGGAAGCCTCGTGATCTTTCCGGGCGATGGTGCCAACCTGGGCACCTACAACGACTTTCTGCGCATGATGGGCGTCGATACCTATGACAGGCTGGATACCACAGCCATCCGTGTCAGTGAGCTCAATGCGTTGCACCCGGTTTTTGAGGATGTGTTTGAGCACATTCCTGAGCAACTCGATCTTCCAGATGTGTCACAGTATTACAGGATCCAGCGAGAGGTGGGAAGCATGGGTGATGATCTGCTGCGACTGCAAAATGGGTTGCCATTTTTTGCTTCTTATCCTGTGGGAGACGGCAGCGTTTTTCTGTCGGCTGTTCCGCTTAATTCTGACTATAGTAATTTTCAGCGTCATTCCGTCTTTGTGCCGTTGATGGCCAATATCGCCCTACAGAGTGGCTTCATGCAGGCATTGTATCATACCATCGGTGTCGATGATGCCTTGGTCGTTCCCCGCCGGAGCACCCAGACAGAACAGGTCTACTCCCTGCGAAAAGAAGGATTTGAGGTAATCCCAGAACAACGCAGATCAGGGAACCAGATGCAACTTTTCTTCCACGACCAGCTCGAAGAAGCAGCGAATTACACGCTGTACCACGGCGACCATCAGGTTGGCGGTGCTTCCTTTAATTACGACAGGAGGGAGTCGCAGCTGGCAGCTTATGCGCCTGCTGAGCTCGAGGAAAAGCTGACAGATCTGCAGATGGGAACCATTCAGGTGATTGATACTGCTGGAAAGCCACTCGACCAGGTGCTTCACGAGATGGGTCTGGGACAGCAATTGTGGCGTATTTTCCTCATCCTGGCCCTGTTATTCCTGCTGACTGAGGTCCTGCTGATCCGTTTTTGGAAATAGACATGGAGTCCGTGGGTCGCCTTTGGATTTATTTAATAATTTTGCAGCGCATACACCCTGTTTTTTTATGTTTGTTTTTACTTCAGGCCATCTGCTTCGTGCCGAAAGCCATCAAAAAGCATCCCATGCCCGCGGTTTTCTGCACATTGCATATGGTCTGAATCAAAAGTATGAAAACCGCCGGTAAGCATGATGTCCCGGACCCGTTCGTTACTTACCGGGTTGGATGTTTCACCAGTTACAACTTCACTGTGCCTTATGACTATCGACGAACATATTCACGACATGCATGA
>PUOJ01000040.1 GCA_003552075.1 Bacteroidales bacterium | reverse complement strand
TAGGCCAGGTTGCCCGTAATACAATGCGCCTGGTGATTGTGCCTGGTGACCTTGCGATGTTTCACCTGGTAATCACTGAAAGCTTCTCGCCTGTGCTTCCTGCTGCGCGACGGCAGTGCGCTGAAATATTTTTCTGCGAGGTAGATCAGGCGCTTAAAATCTATGGCGCCCACCGAACAGATCACCATCTCACCGCCCACGTAATGCTTTTCAATAAAATGGAGGATGCTCTCCCTTGAAAATGCCTTGAGGTGCGCGGGGGTCCCCAGGATATTTCTGCCCAGGGGATGCCCGTCATAAAGGATTTCATCAAAATCATCAATGATTTGCTCAGATGGTGTGTCTTTGTAGGAGTTAATCTCATCGATCACGATGTCTTTTTCCTTGAACAACTCCTTTGGCGGAAAGCTGGAATGCATGGTGATGTCTGACACCACATCGAACCACCGCTCGTAGTAAGGTGGCATAAATGAACCGTAAATGCAGGTTTCCTCCTTGGAGGTATAGGCATTGATCTCTCCCCCGACGTTTTCCATGTGGCTCATGATATGGAAGGATTTGCGCCGGTAGGTACCTTTGAAGATCACATGTTCGATAAAATGTGCCAGTCCTTGTTCGTCGATGGCTTCATCCCTGCTGCCCACGTTGATCACCAGTCCGCAGTGGGCTACCGGTGATCCACTTGGCCGGTGAATCAGGCGGATGCCATTTGCCAGGCGGTGCGTTTGATACATTTATCTTTTTCCTCCTCTCAATGGGAATTTCATCGGATAGCTCACGTTAACCGATCCTTTGGATATGTTTTGTAACTTTTTGCGAAGCAATGTTTTTTTTAACGGGGAGAAATGGTCGACCATCAGTTTGCCATCGATGTGGTCATATTCATGCTGTATGATGCGTGCTGTTATCCCGTCATATTGCTCTTCGTGGGTGTTGAACTCTTCATCCTGGTAGCGGATTCGGATTTGCGGCTTTCGGCTGATGTCTTCACGCAGTTCGGGGAAGCTCAGACAGCCTTCATTAAAAAGCCACTCCTTGCCCTCTTCTTCAAGGATCTCTGCATTGATGAAAACTTTTTTGAATCCATCCAGCTCCGGCTCCTCTTCGGCAAAGGGTGTGGCGTCGATCACGAACAGGCGCAGGCTTCTGCCAATCTGTGGAGCGGCCAAACCCACACCCTGGGCGTTATACATGGTGTCCCACATATCCGTGAGCAACTCCTTGAGTTGCGGGTCATCCTGAGCTATCGGCTGTGCCTTCTTTTTCAGGACGGGGTCACCGTAAGCGACAATCGGTTTTATGCTCATGGTCTTCGTTTATTGGCTTGCTGTTCCAGGTAATACTGAAGGATGATGGTGGCGCTGATGGTATCCACCAGGGCTTTGTTCTGCCTGGCTTTCTTCTTCAGGCCCGCGTCGATCATGGTGCGCATGGCCATCTGCGAAGTAAAGCGTTCATCAATCCTTTCAACAGGGATATCCGGAAATTGTTTGCGCAGATGTTTCACAAAAGGATCGATGTAGCGGGATGCTTCGGATGCCCTGTTTTGCATGTCAAAAGGCTCACCCACCACAAAGCAGGAAACCTGTTCGCGGCTGCAGTAATCCTTGAGGAAGTCCATGACATCCTTGGAGTGTACTGTTACAAGGCCGCCGGCGATCATTTGCATTTCATCGGTTACCGCAAGGCCCACGCGCTTTCTGCCGTAATCAATGGCGAGGATACGTCCCATTGCTTTTTGCTGCAAAGATACATAACTTATTGCCATCGTGTGATGGGTTTGCTTCACTTGGAAATAGTACTATCTTTGCATGTTCACCCAAGGTTTAGCGCAAGGGGAAAGCCCTTCAAAATATGGCATTTGGCCCTAATGCGTGTAATCCGGATTGTGCCTGGCCAGACATCTTGCATGGGTGCTCATGATCTTTATTAAATAATGGTTTCTATGGATCCAAAATTAAAACAACGCATTGAATCGGCCTGGGAAGACCGTAAGCTTTTGCACGAGGAAAAAACCCATCGGGCCATAGAGGAAGCCGTGGCCTTGCTTGATGCTGGCGAACTGACCGTGGCTGAAAAACAGGCAACGGAATGGGTGGTGCATGACTGGGTAAAGAAGGCGGTCATCCTCTATTTTCCTTTAAAACAGATGCAGACACTCGAGATAGGACCATTCGAGTTTCATGATAAAATCCCCCTTAAGAAAGGCTTTGCTGCCAGTGGCGTGCGTGTTGTGCCGCATGCCATTGCCCGGTATGGGGCATTCCTGGAAAAGGGTGTGGTGATGATGCCTTCTTATGTGAACATTGGTGCCCGCGTGGGTACAGGCACGATGGTAGACACCTGGGCGACGGTAGGCAGTTGCGCGCAGATCGGTAAGCATGTGCATCTGAGCGGAGGTGTGGGCATCGGGGGTGTCCTGGAGCCTGTGCAGGCTGCCCCGGTGATCGTGGAAGACCACAGCTTTATTGGTTCACGTTGTATTGTGGTGGAGGGTGTGCACATTGAAGAAGAAGCTGTATTGGGTGCGAACGTGGTGCTTACGTCATCCACGAAGATCATCGACGTAAGCGGATCAGCGCCGGTAGTTTACAATAAACGCATTCCACGTCGATCAGTTGTCATCCCGGGTAGCATGCCCAGGGAGTATCCGGCCGGCACATATCACGTGCCCTGTGCTTTGATCATCGGCAAGCGCAAGGAAAGTACCGATCGCAAAACAAGCCTGAATGAAGCCCTCCGCGAACACCAGGTAGCTGTGTAATCCTGCAGCCCGGCGGCATGCGATCATTGATAAAAAATTGGGATTTCTGAAAAATACTGCCAAATATCTGTTTGGCACGGGAATTGAAAAAGAATGATGTAAAGGAGGTTGTAAATCATGTCACTTCATCATGATATTCAGGAGGCTGTTCATGTGCTGAAAAACGGTGGCACCTTGTTGTATCCCACAGATACAATATGGGGCATTGGTTGTGATGCCACACAGGTGAAAGCAGTGGAAAAAGTCTTTCGAATCAAGGAACGCGTCCAGGAGAAGTCGCTCATCGTGCTTGTGCGCGACCTGGATATGTTACAGGATTATGTGGAGCACCTGCCGGAAATTGCCATCGAATTGCTGGCCAGCGTTTCCGACCCGCTTACCATCATATATCCTGGAGGCCGCAATCTGCCGCGAAATGTAACTGCTGAGGATGGCTCTATAGCCATACGCATACCCAAACACGACTTCTGCCAGGAGATGTTAAGCGCCTTGGGTAAACCCATCACCTCTACATCTGCCAATGTCTCTGGCGCCCCAAACCCATTTTCTTACAGCAGCGTTGCAGACCCCATCAAAAAAGCCGTTGACCATATTGTGCCTTACAGGTACCAGGCCATTGCCCGTCCAAAGCCGTCTACGATAGTGAAAATTGATAGGAACGGAGAAATGCGAATTATCAGGAATTAAGCAAGTCTTTGTGATGGAAAAAACAGCACATGTCTTTGAAGGGCATCTTGACCAGGAGATCATCCGGACCATATCTGAGGCTGCCATGGAGATGAACAGGCCAGCCTATATCGTTGGCGGTTGGGTGCGCGACATCCTTCTTGGACGGCCCGGCAAAGACATCGATGTGGTCGTGGCGGGCAGCGGTATCGAGCTGGCTTCACGCGTGGCAGAAAAAACAGATAAAAAAGGGCGTATTAAGGTGTTCAAAAATTTTGGTACAGCCATGCTCAGGTATCGTTCCTGGGAAATAGAATTTGTAGGCGCCCGGAAAGAATCCTACCGGGCGGACTCCAGGAAACCCATTGTGGAGGATGGCACCCTTGAAGATGACATGCGGCGCAGGGACTTCACGATCAATGCCATGGCGATCAGCCTGAACAAGAAGGATTTTGGCACCCTGCTGGATCCATTCCAGGGAATACGCGACCTGGAAAATAACATGATCCGGACGCCACTCGATCCGGATGTGACCTATTCGGATGACCCCCTGAGGATGATGCGTGCGATCCGGTTTGCCGCCCAACTGCACTTCGAGATAGCCCCCGAATCCTTTGATGCCATCAGAAAAAATGCGGAAAGGATACAGATCGTTTCCGTGGAGCGGGTGATGGAAGAGTTCAACAAGATCATGCTTTCCGAAATTCCCGGACGAGGCCTTAAAATGCTCAGGGCTGCAGGGCTGCTGCCACATTTCTTCCCGGAGCTTGAGCAACTGCACGGTGTGGAGGTGGTAGACGGCAAAGCGCACAAAGACAATTTTTTTCACACCATACAGGTACTCGACAACCTGGCTGCACATACAGATGATCTATGGCTCAGGTGGGCAGCACTGCTGCACGATATCGCCAAGCCGGCCACCAAAAAATATGAACAGGAACAAGGGTGGACTTTCCACGGACATGAATTCCTTGGCCAGAAAATGGTGCCACGGATTTTCAGGCGACTGAAGCTTCCCATGAATGAAAAAATGCGCTATGTGCAAAAGCTTGTGAAGCTTCACCTGCGGCCCATTGCCCTGACAGAAAGTGTCGTTACAGATTCTGCCGTGCGCAGGTTGCTTTTTGAAGCCGGCGACGATATTGACGACCTGATGATGCTTTGCGAGGCGGATATCACTTCTGGCAACAGGGATAAGGTGCAGCGCTACCTGAAAAATTTTCAGAAGGTGCGTAAAAAATTGCAGGAGATCGAAGAGAAAGACCGCCTGCGGAACTGGCAGCCTCCTGTATCTGGTGAAGACATCATGGAGCACTTCGGCATCCCCCCTGGTCCGGAGGTGGGGGTGATAAAAACAGCCATCCGCGAAGCCATCCTGGATGGTATCATCCCTAACGAACGGGATGCAGCCTTCAATCTTATGAAAAAGGAAGGGGAAAAACTGGGCCTCAAGAAAGGGATTTCAGAAAATTAATCCTTAATTTTGTAAAAGATGCGCCAACATAGGGACTTGAGGGTATTGCCCTGACCCGATTAAAAGGTGCAAGGCGGTCCCTTACATCTATAGACAGAGACTTATGGGTTCAATTGTGCAGTGTGAAACATATTCCTGCATGGCGGGTTCATTAAGTGAAAAGGAGAATGCATGCTGATTTATAAATTTAAAATACGTTTTGAAGAGTACGAAGACTTTCTAAGGGAGATTGAGCTGCGTGCTGATCAGACTTTTGAGGACTTCCATCAGGCTATTTTGGGTAACCTTGGCCTTGATCCGGGTATGCTGGCCTCTTTTTTCATTTGTGATCACCGCTACCGAAAGCT
>PUOJ01000059.1 GCA_003552075.1 Bacteroidales bacterium | reverse complement strand
TTTACGGTGATCGGCTCCCGGCTTTCCCTCCTGATCATGACGCTTGTGCCTCCCATCACGGCATTTGTGGGCTGGCTCATCATGGGGGAGACCCTTGACTGGATTCACCTGGGAGGAATGGCCCTGACCATATCCGGTATTGCCATGGTGATACTGCATAAGCAGATGCAACGGTCCAAACCGGGAAAGCTGCCTGAAAGAATCCCCTTGCCGGGCATCATCTTTGCGCTGCTAGGGGCTATAGGTCAGGCTATTGGTCTGGTGCTCAGCAAGTATGGCATGCAGGATTATGATGCCTTTTCAGCCACCCAGATCCGGGTCATGGCTGGGATCATGGGCTTTGCCATCGTCATTAGCTTTTTCAGGAAGTGGGGCGCGGTAAACCTGGCACTGAAGAACTATACCGCCCTCTGGCTTATGCTGCTTGGAGCTACCTTCGGTCCCTTCCTTGGCGTTTCTTCATCACTGATCGCCGTAAAATATACCGCCACAGGCATCGCCTCTACCATCATGTCTGTATCGCCCATCCTGATCCTGCCAGCAACCTATTTGCTTTATAAACAGCAAATAACCTGGAAGGAACTGCTGGGCGCCATCGTCAGTGTTGCCGGCGTCGCCCTGTTCTTTATCTGAACCGGGCCATGCAAACCAAGATTGTCACACATGACAATAAGCCCAGTGGCTGTTCCTGCGCACGCCAAAAACGTTTACCCTGCCTTTACCTTTAATTTGAGCACATTCTTACCTTCTTCATAGCTGTAATCCACGCTTTCGCAGGCTCCGGTAATGATCTTAAGTCCAATGTCGTCCTCAAGCACGCCCTCTTCCAGCGGATTTACCTGTGGGCCACTGCTCTCGGTTTTTAACTCCACATTGCCATCTTTTTCAGAGTAGTACAGGTTGATCCAGATGTCTGAATAGTCAGATTGGATCAGCAGGATCTCCTCGGCAAGCAGCAGCACGTATCCGGTAACTTTTTTAGGGATCCAGTGCTTTTCACAGAACGCCTGCATTTCGCCCTGCAGTTCGTACAGGTCGAAATCCTTGCTGGTGATATGGTAGCGCATGCTTCGGATGCGGTGAATGAAAGCCTGGGTTTTTTCACGCTGGGGACGATCAAATATTTGTTCCGGCGAACCATCCTCGTAAATGCCACCCTCGTCCATATACAAGACCCGCGTAGAAATGTTGCGGGCAAATTCCATCTCGTGCGTGACGATGATCATGGTGAGGCCTTCCTTGGCAAGCTTTCGGATCACAGCAAGCACCTCACTGACCATCGTGGGGTCCAGGGCAGAGGTGGGCTCATCAAAAAGAATGATCTCCGGCTCCATGGTAAGGCAACGGGCAATAGCGGCACGTTGCTGCTGGCCGCCGCTAAGCTCATCAGGAAAACTATGCAGTTTCTCTCCAAGCCCCACCATCTGCAACAATTCAGTCGCCTTATGCACCGCATGCTCAGGGTCTTTTCCGAGCAGTTTGACCGGCGCGATGCATAAATTTTCCAGCATGGTCATATGGCTATACAGGTTAAAGGACTGAAAGACCATGCCCATCTTCTGGCGCACTTTGGCAATGCTGTTTTTGCGGTCTGATAAAGAAATGTTGTCTATGATAACTGTACCGTCAGTGGGTTCTTCCAGGAGGTTCAGACAACGAAGAAAAGTGCTTTTGCCGGATCCGGAAGGACCTATCAAAGAGATGATCTGCCCCTTTTCAATATGCAGGGAGACATTGGAAAAGACCTGGTTGTCTTCAAAATACTTGGTTAACTTGTTAATATTGATCATTTTAGGACCTCCCTGATCAGTTTTAACCTTCTCTTTCTGGGATCAAAAGATATTTCCACGCGCCGCATGATCCAGATAATCGTCCAGGCAATGACCCCATAAAGGATGGCAGCTACAAATAAAGGGTAAAATGCGTCATAAGTTCTTGCCCTGATAATGTCGCTCGCATGTGTCAGGTCCATGATGCCAATGTAGCCCAGCCAGGCTGTCATTTTTACCAGGTTGATGAACTCTGTCTTGTATATCGGAATGATGCGCTGAAAGGCTTGCGGGAAAACGATATAGATGAAACCCTGAAACCGGGTGAATCCGGAAGCAATGGCTGCCTCCTGCTGACCTTTGTCGACACCCATGATAGACGTGCGAAACACTTCGGCCATCTGGGAACCAAATTGCATGCCAAGTGCGATGACGGCCACAGCGAGCGTGCTCATGTCCAGATTTGAAAACAAGATATGATATAAAATCAGCAGCAGAAGAAGCAGGGGGGTCACGTTCATGAAATAAATAAAACCGCGGGCGATGACCGGCACCATCTTCCGTTTTGACATGTGTGCGTAACATACCAATCCGCCCAATAGGGTTCCCAGTATGGCCGAAAAAAGTGAGATCAGCAGGGTGATTTGTATCCCGGTCAGGATCAATTTGTAACGTTCTTCCTCAATGAAGTTATAGTAGAATCTTCCAATCGCTCTTTCCCGGAAACCCTCTCTATGCACTTTGCGGAAGCCAAAATCGGCTGCTGCACGGCGATCACTGAACACAATGCTAAGGGAGGGCGGTCCTTCGGGCAGGGCATACACATGGTCTGCCAGCAGCAGGAGTACGGGGTTCTGGGTAAAGACCTCCTGCATGTACTCCTCATTGGTAATGGCTGCATGAAGCTCGCCGGCATGCAGCGAGAACAACATGTCTGTGGTGCTGCGGTAATCCAACGTGTGGACCCCCGGAAACAAATCGGCGACGAAGGTGTTTTTTGGCGTGCCCCAGATGATGCCCAATCTTTTGCCCTCAAGGTCCTGGTCGAGAAGCTCAGGAGGTGGTGCCGCTGCCTCCGGTTCATCTGCCAGGATGGTCTGGGGCGTGGCAAACAACCATCCTATCAATATTAACAATAGATAAAGCTTCCTCTGTTCGCTCATAAGACTATTTTAACGGGCGCCAAATTACGAAAATATGGCGTAAGCACGAAAATGGCTTGCATGATTTTTTTGCTGGAGCTGGTCCCTGTTTTTGTCTCCCGGGTGCATGTTGGCAGGAATGAGTCAACGATTGGTTTGCAATTAATTTCGTGAAATATTTCTACAGGTTGTTGCATGGACTACTCATGCGAATGCCCAATGAGGACAAGGGTGTTTAATCAATAGGTGATTTATTATCAGACAATTATGGCTTATCACCTGGTCCCGGATTTTATGGCATGGATTTTTAGGTAATTAAAGAAGATTGTTAGGCCAGGCTACAAAATTCTTGACTTTTAGACCGATCGACATGTTGACTTCTTAACAATTTTGTAATTTGTAACATATATTATCATCCACTAAAATAAAATTTTGACGTGTTACCTTAAATAAAAAAAATTTATGGAAGAGATCACGATTATAGAAAACACATGGATTCCGATGCGCGACGGTACCCATCTTGCAGCAAAAATCTGGTTGCCCGTGGATGCCGAAGAAAATCCGGTTCCTGGTATTTTGGAGTACATTCCCTATCGCAAGCGAGACACCAAGGCAGCCATCGATCACCAGATGCACAGCCATTTTGCCCGGAACGGATATGCGGGTATCCGGGTTGACTTGCGTGGAAGTGGTGACTCGGAAGGTATCCTGCGCGATGAGTACCTTCAGCAGGAGCTGCTTGATGGCATGGAGGTGATCAAATGGATTGCCACACAGCCCTGGTGCGACGGCAACGTGGGCATGATCGGTATATCGTGGGGTGGGTTTAATGGCCTGCAGATTGCAGCCTTGCAGCCACCGGCGCTTAAGGCCGTGATCACCGTGGCCTCATCGGATGATCGTTACGCTGATGATGTGCATTACATGGGCGGTTGCCTGTTATCCGATAACCTGAGCTGGGCATCCGTGATGTTTTCCAATAACAGTTGTCCGCCCGATCCCGAAATCGTGGGGGAGAAGTGGCGGTCGATGTGGCTGGAACGCCTCGAGGGCAGTGGCCTGTGGTTGAAAAACTGGTTGGAGCATCAACGGCGGGATGATTTCTGGAAGCATGGATCCGTCTGCGAGGATTATGACGCAATCCAGTGTCCGGTGATGGCGGTAAGTGGTTGGGCTGACGGCTATTCAAACACGGTATTTCGCCTGCTCGAAAACCTTAAGGTGCCCCGCCAGGGCATTGTGGGTGCATATGGACACAAATATCCGCATATGGGTGGCCCCGGACCGGCCATTGACTTCCTGAAAAAGGCTGTGCGCTGGTGGGATCAATGGTTGAAGCATATCGATAATGGCGTGAAGGATGAGCCCATGCTCAGTGTCTGGGTGCAAGACTCCGTATCACCTTTGTCATCTAAACGCCCCGGCCGGTGGGTGGATGAAGAGACCTGGCCTACGCCTCGCGTGGCACAGGATGAGATAAACATGGATACCTTATTAATTGGCCACCAGGATCAGGCGCCCAAGGAAGAAAAGTCCGTCAGGATACAAAGTCCGCTAAGTGTGGGCCTCTTTGCCGGTAAATGGTGCTCTTACCAGGAGTCGACCGACCTGCCAAGCGACCAGCGTGAAGAAGATGGCGGTGCACTCGTGTTTAACAGCCCCGAACTGGAAGAAGATTACGAAATCATGGGCAGGCCGGTGGTCAAACTCAGGGTGGCGTCAGACAAGAGGATGGCGATGGTTGCCGTACGTATGTCAGATGTGGCACCGGATGGCCGCGCTACACGGGTTACTTACGGCTTGTTGAACCTTTGCCACCGCGAAAGCCACGAGCAGCCCAAGGAACTTGTTCCCGGTGAACCTTATGATGTAGAGGTGCCTATGAATTATATTGCTCAGCGCTTTCCGGCGGGTCATATGATCAGGATTTCGATATCTACCTCTTACTGGCCACTTGCCTGGCCTTCGCCGGAGCCACCAGAACTGACCATATATCCGTCTGACAGCTCAATCATCTTGCCGCAGCGAAAGGTGCAGGGAAGGGATACTTCGGAAAAAGCCCTGGAAAAACCCGGACCACTGGATCAGCTCGATACCACCTTGCTGGTGCCGGCCCAAAGGGAGTGGACCGTCAAACACAACCTGGCCAATAACGAGGTGATCCTGAAGGTAATCAACAATGACCAACAATACCGGCTCAACCACATCAACATGGAACTGCGCCGGGATGTGAGGGAACGGTATACCTATAGTAACAACCTGTATGATACCGTGAGAGGCGAGGTGAAAGGCGTTCGTGAATTCAGGCGCGATGACTGGAAGGTCAAAACCATTACCCGCACCGTAC
>PUOJ01000183.1 GCA_003552075.1 Bacteroidales bacterium | reverse complement strand
TTCACCTCTCGAGTTAGTGACTCGACTGTCGATGTGGTGCATTTTAATGTTCAGGTTCTCATTGATGCCGGTAAAATACTGCCGTTTATGAAAGAACTCTCCAGTGCGAAAACTCACACTTTCAGAGGCTGGAATGGCACAGAGCAAGAGCAAACTTTCAAGCGTAACCAGATCACAGTTCTTCAGAGCTCATATCAGCCAATTGAACGCAAAGTCGGTGAGCATGAGTTTTATCGATACGGCGAGAATGCAGTAGTCAAGCTCGATTTGATCTGTGAGTATATGTTCTATAAAGACGGTTACGAAGAAGTCAAGCCTGATATCGCGGAACAGCCGGAAGAGGAAGAAGATGATGTACCTTTTGACGACGCCTGGTATTAAGCCCGAATGTAGAAGCAAAAAGAGAAAAAGATTTTTAGCGGGAATATAAAAATGTTGGGTAAACTTAGCAAATTTTTTGAAGACCATATAGAAAAGGTTGTTCTGGTAATTGTCGGAGTTATCTCTTTCTGGATTCTGATAACAAATGTTGTTATCAGTTCTAACCACATTGAGTATGCCGGTCGACGCTTCAGGCCGGGAGCTATTGACGATTATATATTAACTACAGAAGCCGTATATCTGCAAGAAAGGCTTGAGCAAGAACCGGAGCCTCCGGAGGAAGAATATGCGCCTACTGGTGACCGGTTTGTCGCAATGCTTGACTCGGCAATTGATATTGACACCGCAATTTCTCCTCCGGTGCCGATTTATAAAATGACTGAGATCATTGAGCGCAGGTATGCGGTTCCAACTATGCCCGCACTCGATTCCATATCTGCAGGGCGTTATAGGACGGTGGCTCTTTTGCCCCAGGAAAGAGTCACAATGGAAAATCCATACGATTCTGTTGAAACGGAAAGAGGCGACATTGATTTGGTAAGTATGCAGGCTGATTTTGACTTTGGCCGGCTTCGTGATGAATTTAACCGAACCTTTGCAGGTGATGCCGTTAAAACCGAATGGCAAGATGAGACCCTTGCCAAGCCCGTTTTAGCAGGCATTGAGGTTCAACGGCAACATTTGCTTGATGATGAGCAGTGGAGCGACTGGCAGAGCGTGCCGCGGCCGGAAATCTGCAGCTATCGTGAATTGCTGTCCGGGGATGTTAACGAGGAAGCCGTATCTCGAGGCAGCATGCGTGTCATGTTGTTACAGTTGGATGAGCCTGATATACAGAAAGAGATTATCCAGCCACAGGCTTACAGAGTAGTGCTTGCCGATGATAGATGGCTGCCGCCTTCACTTTACGGGGATTATGCCCGAATAATCAGAGACATAGAGTCGGAGCAGAGGCGCCTTGACCGTGCTGCCGAGAGAGAGAGAGAGGCTGAGCGCGACGACCGTACTGACAGAGATCGTAGTACCGACAGAGACCGCGATTCGAGACGACGCGATACAGGACGAACCCCAACAGGTATGGGAGGGGCAGGATTCGACGGTGGTATGACTGGCATGATGGGCACTGATAGAGAGCGCAGGCGGCCGACAGAACGGCGCGACCCCGACGACCGGGATGACACTGCAAGAGAAGACAGGCTGCAATCGCTTGAAGAGTCATTGGCGGATATCGAAGAAAGATTTGCCGAAATAAGTCTGCACCAAGCCGCTGAGCTTGATGATGAGGTTGTTGTATGGTCGCATGATGATTCGGTAGAGCCGGGCCGGACATATCGCTATCGTATTCGGCTAGGCGCCTTTAATCCCATCGCCGGAACTGATCAGTTCGCCGAGGGATACGAGGATTATGCCGATCAGCATATTCTATGGACGGATTTCACCGAACCGACACCTCAGATATCTATACCGGAGCGGATTTATTTCTTCCCTGTCGGTATTCAGGAAACTGTAAAGATGACAAATGTCCAGGTATCCCGATACAAACTCGGATACTGGTATAGCAGAGAGTTTTCAGTTCGCCCAGGTGAGCTTATTGGAAGAGAGACAGACCCGCGATTAAGTGATGATCTGATTGAAGAAGGCGCAGAAATCCCGGAAACAGTTGATTTCACCACCGGAGCGGCTTATGTGGATGCCAGACCGGTCAATATCTGGACAGGCACAAGCAACCTGCGTCCGCAGCAGTATTTCGATATGTTATACACCTATGACGGCGTAGATATTCAAAGACTCGGAATAATAGCAAGCAATTGGCCAAGCGAGCTTCAGTCGCTTTTCGCCGATATCAGAAGAGAAGAGCGAAGGGTGCGAAAACCGTTTGGCGAGGCTGATTTTGATAGACGCACACCCATACGCAGGACTCGCGATGACTTTGCCCCGGGGGATTTCGACCCAATGATGGATGATTTTGGACCGGGAATGGACGACTGGTGGTAAGCCGCAGTTTCGGCTTTATATTTGTTTAAGGCTACTGTCGCGATGCGCTTATTTATCGCGGGTCAGGCACCGGCTGCAACGCCAGTATCTCGACATTGCCTCGCACTTCTATCTGCTCACCGGCATCGTTTACAATAGGTTGAACATTGCTTCTATCTAATATGGCGATAGCTCGCTTTTGAGGCCCGTCAGTGCCGAGACGAACCAGTATGTAAGCCGTAAATACATCACTGCGAACAGTTACCAGATCACTTATTCTATGGAATATCAAATCCCGCTCTATAAAATCATCTCTACAGTATTCAACGCCAAAGACAGTATCATAAGATGAGATAAGATTGGGAAAATCAGTTTGCCGTTCATCGTCAAGAGCGTAGTAGCGGATTGATTCATTAGCAGAGCCGCGTACTACATTACTTAATTCACCAATTTTTCTAAAGCCACGATAATTTGTTATAACATTTTCAAGCTGCGATTCCATATCAGTAACAGCGTTTCGGTATCCGTCAATGTCATCTCGATAATTTACTATCGCTTGGGCCAACTCATAATTTTGGTAGCCATCTTGGCGCAAGGATACCCACGGAAGCTGTGCTATAACATACCAAGGAGCAGTATTTATATTGATACGACCAGGCACCTTAGTCCGATTAGTCCGATTAATCCGACTGAAATAACTTAATAATCTCTGGTACCTCGGCTCTGACAGGTCAATCCGAACTTCCTCTTCACGAGTATCAGCATCCCAGTTTCCACCAATACCATAATCAGGATATGCGGAGACTCTAAGCACTTTTCCAAGTTCACCCACATTCGCAAAGACATCATTCCTGTCTCCGTCTCTTTTCGCCACATCATCTAGAGTAGGAAGGTGAGGGTGAAGCGGATATTCTCGAGCAGTTTGATTTATATATTCGTTCTGATGTCCTATATTTGGGGTTATTAATTCATCGCCATCCTCACTCCATGAAGGACGCCATAATCTTTTAATTACATTGCCCAGCGTTATATCGCGCTGGAATGTGCGAACTATGTTATCATCAGGTCGCATACCACTAGGCACAGTAACCCTGTCAACTACTATTTCGTCCCCGTTTTTTGTTGGTCTAGATAATTCGATAATGTTTCCTGCTAGAAAAGCTTCGGCATCTCTCTCTGTGTCCCCAACGCGAATCGAGCTTGGCTCACCGGTCGTAAACTCAAGTACTCTGCCTTCTCTGATATCGCCGGCATCATTAACATCGTCAATTCTCCAATAATATTGCGTGTACTCTTGTAATTCGCCGGGATTATATGATGTTTCGGAAACATCAAACTCTCCTATATATGCAGCAGTATCACCATCGCTAACATCTTCTTGATTTTCTGAGAAATAGACATCATAGCCTGCGGTATCCTCTCGTGGGGTTGGAAAACTAAGCCTTATCCGATTTGGATCAACATTTATCGCACCATCCGCAGGCGAATATACTACTCTGTCCTCTAGTCCCGCACCGGAAACTGAGCTTTCCCATACTCGCACAAAATGAGTGCCGCCCCCCGCTTCAAAGCTTTCTTGAGAAAGTTCAAATGAATTTGCGCCAACCGTAAGAGTCCAGCCGTCAAAATCCTCGTCTCCTCCTGGTACTTTGTAAAGCTCTATAGCATAGCTTCGTCCATATACTTCATCCTCATTTTCTCCATCATATTCAGGGTCTTCAGCAGTGTTTGTGGTTAGTTCAGAGATGAACACAAATGGTCTGGTAAAACCATAATAACCATCGTATTCGGGTACCCGAGGATTACTTTCTCGGCCAGACTCTATATACCCCCATATATTTACCAATATCTGTTTGAGTTGCTCTTCACCAATACTATAATCGTAGTTATTATTTCCATTGGAATTATTACCTGTGGTCAAATCAGATAGCTCTTTGCTTAACCTGTCATAAGCCTGCTGTATAGCACTTTCGGATCGCAAATTATTTATGTTTATAGGCTTTATATTTATAGGCTCTTTCTGGTCCCGTGCAATCAATCGATCCATATTATGCTTTGTCGATATATGGCGAAATGAATACCTGTTAGGATTGTCGGGGTTAAATGTTTGAGCATTTCCTGCATTAACAAAATTAAACCAATCACTTACATCGTCACGAGGCACAGACGGTCCTACTGTATACACATTTAGCCAGAAGTTTTCGCTGTCCTGAATTCGAGGTCGGGTGTCTTGCTGGCGAAGAAAGTACCTGTACCTTAGAGAAAGTTCATCTGAAATATCGAACGGAGTATACCCCTGTTCCGGGTTGTCATATCGCCATACAACCGAGTTCTCATATTCTCGGATATCCGTTGTAGTGCCACCGGAACGCATTTCCATTAGGCGCTCCGCTGGGTTTGCAGTACTTCCCCTCTCTGCCAGTGCGACTAGATTTATCTGTGTAGGACTGCTGCCGTCAATCCGATTAGGTTCTGCCTCTTCCGGGTCAAAAACATAACCTGTATTGATATTGAGCATTCCGCCGTGGTCTATAACGCGAATAGCCGCGTAAACCTGTTGCCCATCGGCGGTAAAGCCGTCCAGCGGAACCCATTTGGAATCGGAAATACCATCACCAGAGGCATCAGCATCGGAGTCCTCAGAATTCAGGAGCACTTGCCCGTCTGAATTGAGTGCTATTGTTTCATCTTCACTAACATGTCGGGCCGGTACATTTCGGTATATACCCTCACCATTTTCACCGTGGTGTCGCTCCATATATCCGTTAACATCGCTTATTTGCCGCCAGCTTACAGCACCGCCTATAATCTCAGGCTCGAGGTTTGCCAGCCAGGGGTTGTTATCATCGGGGTAGTCATAATATGAACCGGTGTTTATATCCATATCACGGTAAAGCTGTTCTGCTACTTTTGCTA
>PUOJ01000060.1 GCA_003552075.1 Bacteroidales bacterium | reverse complement strand
CGCCGGAAAAGATGAACCGTGCCATGCCAATTAAATGGAGATATCCCTTGAAGATTACTGCATGGCAAGCTCCATGAGACCGGTTTTGTCAAATGACACACACATGCATACAGCTTCAACCGCCGGGCTGAACAATATCATTGGTGCGATTGTTGAGGTATTAAAGAAAAATAGAGTTAATTATGGAAGTTGTCATTCTCGCTATACTCCTTCTTGCTATCGCCATTGGCGGTATCGCCATCAAGATGTTTTTAAAACCCGGGGCCACCTTTACCAAGTCCTGTACCAGCACGTACGATCCTGATTCAGGCAAGCCCCGTTCCTGTGCCTGCGCGTCCGGAGTGCCTGAAGACTGCGAAAGCAACAAGGGCGAGCAGCCTGGGCAAATTTAACACGGGGTTTATATCCCACAAAAACCCTTTCTTCATCTACTTTGGATGGATGAATCAATGCTGTTTGCTGTCCCGGATAAATATTGCGCAACATTTATCCTTTCAACAGCTCCCGGATGTTTTCATTCTTCATTACGGAGAAAAATTCATTCACCGCTGGTTGGGTAGAATGCAGTGCCTCATGGAGCGGACCTTCAAACACCACCACCCCTTTGTCCAGGAATACGATGCGGTTGGCCACGCGCAAGATGCTTGACACTTCGTGGGTAACCATAATGATGGACATCCCCAGCTTATTTTTCAGGTTCAGGATCAGCTTATCCAGAATTTCAAGGGATACGGGATCCAATCCGGCTCCAGGCTCGTCACAGAAGAGGATTGGAGGGTCCATGACAATCGCCCGTGCAAGGGCAGCCCGTTTCATCATGCCACCGCTCAGCTGCGAAGGATACAGGTAAAAAGCGTGCTGCAGGTTGACCAGCCCCAATTTCATGAATACGATTTCGTCGATGAGGTCTTGCGGCAGATTGGTGTGCTGATTAAGGGGCAAGGCCACGTTTTCTGCCACGGTGAGGGAGTTGAGCAAACCACCATTTTGATAGAACACCCCCATTTGCAGGTATAAGTCCACCTGTTCAACTTCGCGAAGGGTAGCTACGTTTTTTCCCAGCAGCGACACCGTGCCCTTTTCGATGGGCAACAAGCCAAGCAGGTGGTTGAGCACGGTTGTTTTCCCGGATCCACTCCCGCCCAGGATCACGGTCACCTCGCCCTTATTGGCCGAAAAGGATACATCAGTCAATACCACCATCTCATCATAGGCGGCATACAGGTTCTGTACTTCTAAAACTTTTTCCTTTTCCATACCTCCTGATTAATAAAAGATCACGCCCAGCAGGCTGTCTGCCACTATCACCAGGGTGATCGATACCACCACGGCAACCGTCGTCACCTTACCTACTCCTTCTGCGCCCCTTTCGACGCGAAAGCCGTAAAAGCTACCGGTCAGCACGATCAATGCCGCGTATACCTGGCTTTTGACCAGGGCCACCCATAGTTCTTTGTTGCGCATGATGTCCATCATCCTGTTTACAAAAACCTCGGGGGTAATGTCCAGGTACACATTGGCAGCCAGTCCGCCGCCAAATATACCCGCCACATTGGCAAAAACGATCAAAAAAGGCATGGTAAGCATACAGGCATACAGCTTGGGCACCACCACGAAGCGGTTCGGATTGAGCCCCATGGTTTTGAGTGCATCCAGTTCCGCGGTCACCTTCATGGTAGCGATCTCGGCGGCGATGGCCGATCCACTCCGGCCTGCAACCAGGATGGCTGTGATCAGTGGACCCATCTGACTCAATATGGAGAAGACCACCAGGTCGACCACAAAGATGTTGGCACCAAAGGTGCGCAACTGTCCGGCGGAATGCAGGGCAATCACATAACCGATCACGAAAGTAAGAAAGACCACGATCACCACCGCATTGACGCCAATCAGCACTGCCTGGTTCACGAACTCTCCTTTGCGGCGTGCCCTGGGCTTGAATATATCGGTAACTCCCCAGTAAAAAATATTGGCAGCCAGCAGGATAAACCCAAACACGTAGGAGGAGAAAAAGTGGTATACCTGGCCACCAACATATTCAAAGAATGCTGGCCGCCGGGGTGGGCTCACCCCAGCTTCCTCCTCAGGATAGAACAGCCGGATCTTATCTGCTATGGATTCAGGTGCATCAGTCAGTTCGCTCTGAATGCTTTTCTCATAAAGCTTCTTTCGGATATAGAACAGTGCCATCACACCAGCACTGTCAATATGGACCAGACCAGAAAGATCAAAAACAAGTGTTTTCTGCTCAATAAACCGAAGGTGATTCAGAAAATGGCGGGTGAGTTCAGCCGCTTCCTGCATGGTTAGCTTGCCTGACAACGACATGGTCTGGCCATCCAGGTTTACCTGCAGCCGGTCCTGGCAGCAAAATGAAAAAGATGTCCTGGCCCGTTTTTTACGCATCATTGCTGGTCGTTATTCGCGGTTAGAGTATGGGGCTTAAGCTTTCACCGATTGTTTTCCAGGATTTCGACACTGAATGCATGCAACTCCTCGGTGAACATGTGGCTCACTGCGCTTGCAAAACTGTTCAGGTCCTTTGACTCCAAGGGCGCTATGCGCTCAACCCTGTGGGATTGCAACACCTGATCATCTTCTGCTCCGGTAAGTAAAAAATGCAGTTTGAGCCTTGCCTGGAAGTCCTCTTCACGGGCATCAAGTTCCACAGCGATCACTTGGGTATCTAACACAAAATCGGTGGGTTGCACCACGCGGCCGTATTTTATTTGCTCAAAGACCGGATGCGCTTCGTAAAAATCGAGCACAAGCCGGGTAAATGCCTGTTCCGGTCTGATGGCCCATTCATTAAATCCAAAGTACCTGATCTGGTGAGAGTCTTCGCGGACAGCGATTTGGTGTGTCGCATAAGCAGCTAAAATATCCGTTGTGTTAATCAGGCAGGTTCCCGGCAGGGCAGCGACCCCTTCTGGCCAGGCTCCTTCGTGTTCTGCAGGCAACTCCAGCAAATAATACTGCTGGGTTATTGGCTGGCTGCTCCGGCATCCTAAAAAAAGCAGCATGGGAAAAATGATCAATAACAGGATCTTCTTCATGGTGTAGGGTTTATCAGTAGGTCAATAAGTCAAAAAGGAGTGCCATTGCTGGCAATATCACTCTTCGTCCAGCATCTTGTCCGGCGCATCTTCATACCTTGGCCTGCGGATCAGCAATGAGGGGTTGGTATTCACCTTTCGTGATACTTCATGGACATTTTTAAGGGTATATTGTAGAATCATAAGGTTTTCCCTCAGTGCCTCCGTGCCTCGGTCCACATCCTCACCCACCCTGCTCAGCAACAATTGTGTCTCCGCCGTGGTTTCTGCAAGCTGCTCAATCAGCTCATTGAGGTTGGTCTCCTTAAGGGTAATGGACAGGTCCCTGAAATTGCCCAGCACCTGTGCCAGCGTGTCGCCCTGCATGATTTCGTTGAAGCGGGAGGCGGCGTAGAACATTTCCTGTGACGTTTTGTCCAGTTCCTGGGTAAACTGGTTGATGGCCATTGTGCTCTGCCTGATGTCTTCCCGGTTTTCAAGAATGAGTTCGTCAATACCTGCTACTGTTCGTGTGGCCTGATCAGTAAAGGTGGAAATATCTTCAGCTGTTTTGGTGAACGCCTGCATATTGTCGGGATGTGTAAAAACCTGCAGGTTGTTCAGCACGTCTTCCAGCCTGAAATAGATGTCTTCGGCCTTGCCGGTGATATCCTCCGCAAATGAGGTCCCTGGCTGGATATAATCTCCGGGCTCAAGGAAGTCGGCTTCCTGGGTCCCACCGCGTATTTCAATGGTACGCAAGCCGGTGATTCCCATGGCGACGATGTCAGCCACCGCGTCTTCCTTCACAGGGGTATCCTC
Source organism: Bacteroidales bacterium (assembly GCA_003552075.1). Classification (GTDB taxonomy): domain Bacteria; phylum Bacteroidota; class Bacteroidia; order Bacteroidales; family UBA7960; genus PUPG01. The sequence goes on along the minus strand of PUOJ01000060.1, from coordinate 1,476 downwards.
CTGAAGGGCAAGTTCAACGATGATGATGCTCACATCTATTGGTGAGATGCGGATGTCAGCGATAGACCCCACATTGATACCCATGTATTTGACCGGGCTGCCTATTTCCAGTCCACTGACAGATATGTTTTGGTAGGCTACGAAATAGGGCTCTTTGCGCTCAAACAACCCACGGGCGGTAAAATACCCTATCAGGATAAGCAGCAGGGCTGCACTCACCGTCAGGAATATTCCCAGTCGAATTTTTTGCGCTCTCTTCATGGTGCGTGATGGCTTAAGTGATAATCTGTTTCCCAATAGTAAAGATACAAAATAAATATTGGAATCGAATGATACGATTTACCAGTTGGTGGTAATTATTATCAATGCCAATAGCCAACAGCCAGCAGCCTTCTTATAAATCGTCGCGGGTCATGAGCTTAAGCCCGGATGAAGCATGGTACCCGAAGCCCTCGGTTTCCTCAGTGGCATAGACAAAGTAAGCTTCCAGGTCTTCCCTGTTTTCCACAAAGTCTTTGGCCTGATCGAGCCCCATGACCATAAAAGCGGTCGCATAGGCATCGGCCGACATGCCATCGGGGGCAAATACGGATACGCTCATCAGGTGATGGTCGACGGGAAAGCCCGTGGACGGATCGATGGTATGAGAATACCTCAGTCCATCTTCGTCTTCATAATACCGACGGTAATCACCTGAAGTGGCCAGGCCTTGGTTACTGATTTCCACATAATACTCCCATTCCTGTGGTGCATCTGCTGCTTTGGCAGGAATTTCAAGGCCAATGCGCCACAGGGAGCCATCCGGCTTTTCAGCACCGGCAGCAAGATCGCCACCCAGCTCAACCAGGTAGGAAGTCACCCCTTTGGATTCCAGGAGCTCCCCGACCAGGTCGGCCGCATACCCTTTGGCAATGGCATTAAAGTCGAGCTGCACCCGTTCGTCGGCTTTCCGGATATGGCCATCATCCAGCCATACTTTTTCATGGCCGACAAAGTTCAGGATGCTGTCCACCTTTTCGGCGGCAAGCGCTGAACGGTCAGAAAAACCAAAACCCCAAGTGTCTACCAGGGGAAAGACCGTGGCATCGAATGCACCATCTGTTTCTCTAGCGACTTCCTGTGACCGTTTAAAAACAACCTCAAAATATTCATCCACAGCGGTTTCTTCGTTCCTGTTTATGCGCGACAGCAGGGAGTTTTTATCATAAAACGACAGCGATTGGTTAAACTCCCTGAAAAGGCTGTCGATCGGTTCCTGGTAATTCCGCCCGTCATCATCATAATAAATAATGGTGTAGTAGGTGCCAAATACCAGGCCCCTGATGGTGACCATCTCCGGGTCACGGTCCAGTGGTCCGCAACCCGCCATCAGCAAGGCAAAGAATAGAAATATCAAGCGTTTCATAAGCATCGGTTTAAAGATTGTCAAAATGTCGACATGTCAAAAGTCAAACGGTCAGGGCATGCGAAGTGTTG
>PUOJ01000095.1 GCA_003552075.1 Bacteroidales bacterium | reverse complement strand
GATGGCCCGGATGTTTTCTTCTTCCTGGCTGATCCTCTCATCTGCATGTTGTAAGCCGTTAATGGCCTTCTGCCTGGCATCCTCCTGCTCTTCGAGCTCCCTGATCACCGCAGCAGAGGTCCTGCTGTCTGCAACATGATCATCCCAGAATTTCTTTAACAGTTGATTGACTGCCTCCAGCTCATCCTGAAGTTGTTTCTGAAGCACTTGCCTGCGAGCCTCCAGCCCAGCCAGCTGGGTCCGGGTTTCCTGCCACTTTGCCACGGCTTCCAAAAAATACGCAAGCGTACTCTGGTTTTTCAGGTTTTCTGCAGGGACCTCCGGAACCACTCCCACCCGTGCCTTTAGCTGATCATGCTTCTGTTCCATTTCGCTGATCCTGGGAGCCAGGGCTTTCAGATCGTCTTGTCGCTGCTGCAACCGCTGCGCCAAAAGCTGTTTCCGATGGGCAGTTTCAAGTTGACTGATAAGGTCATCGACCCGTTGGCCCACATTCCCGATGGTCCAGCTTTCCGGTTCCGGCAAACCCGTCTGCCTGTAATCGGTCGCTCTTACCTGCGGATCAACTTTTTTAACATCCTGTAAGCCAAGGATAAAAACTGCGGCCATGATCACAATCCCGGATAGCGCATACCAACCTAAAGGAATTGCTGAGAGGACAGAAACAAGTCCGGTGGCAGCGAGCAAGTAATACCAACGGGGCGCCAGGCCATAGCTGCTTTGTGCCTCGTGTAACCATTTGGAAAGCGTACGAATGCCCTCCTGCAAAAGTACGGGATCTGCATCCGGCAGGGACGCCAGTTCAGCTTCAAGGTTCGACACGCCTGTTTCAAGGAAATGCTTTTCACTCGCAAGCTGATGCGACTCACGCAAATATATGTGGAGATCATCCACATCAGCTAAATTGATCCCTTCCCAATCTACCTCATCCAGTGCAGGATCAATACGTTGAACAGACTCGCTCATGGCCTCTTTTGCCGCAGCCGTATCCTCATCCATGACATCAAGTTTCTGCTCATGGGAGACAATTCGTTCCTGCCGCGCTTCTAACTCGTATAACACCTTCCTGGGCACACCCTCCTTCGGCAGGTTAACCGCTGCCAACACTTCCAGGTGTTGTTTTTTCTGCGTTAAAGCATCAGCTTTGCACCTTTCAGCCCTGCCCATATCCTCATCCAGCTCATCCACCTGCCGTTTTTCACCACCGGTGAAATGCTTCTGCTTCTCCGAAAATCCGGCAACCTGTCGTTGCTTATGTTCCAGTTCCATACGTGCCTCCAGGTATTGCACCAATTGACTATGCATCTCCTGAAGTAAAAGTGACTCTTGTGCATCTTCAAGCTGCTTTTGTAGTGCAGCCAAACGGGATTCCTCCCGCTTAAGGTCTTCCTGTCTTTTTTTAACCTCCCTGACCTCCTGTGCCGCCTTTCGAAAATTCCTGTATTCTGCAATGGTTGTTCTTTTGACGGCATCCTGGTATTTCAGCTCATTTGCAGACCACTCCAGGTCAAAGCCCCCTGCCATCTGGCGCACAATATCCCTTGCTATATGCGTGTCGCTTGCCGAGATCAGCTTATGCATCGCCAGGATATACATCTCAGATATCCCGGCTGAAGGCAAAGGGGGCATGTCTTGCAGGCCCTGCAAGGGTTCCACCTGGCGAAAGCGGCCATCCTGTTTAATGATCCACCTGGCCTCGTCAACCTGGACCCACATATCAGCCGTTGCCCTTTCATTTTCCCTTGCCCACAGCATATCCCTGATCAGCCTGGCCGTGGAGCTCTTACCCGAAGCATTGGGACCAGCCACGATATTGATGTGGGGCACCAGCTCCTTGAAGGCATCTATGTCGATACCGTTGGGCATGCCGGGCAGCCTGCTGACTTCAAGGGCTTCAATAAGCAAAGGATGGCTGTTCATGGTGGGTATGCCTGGTTAGGTTTGGGACATGTCTTTGTGCTTTAACAAATGGCTGAGCAGGACTTTGCTCTCCCGGAGGATGTGTGTCAGCCCCTCGTCCCGGGTTGTTTCCGGCAATCGTTCGGCCTGCCGCAGGGGCGCATAGGTATCGGATAGTCTTACCTGCCCGGCCTTTCTTTGCCAGGCAGCGAGCATCTCCTCCACCAGCTCACTATGTTTTTCGTCTTCAATACTGAGAATAACCCGGGCCAGGCGACCGGCAACAGAAGCTTGCCCGGCCAAATCCCGAAGGTCCCCAAGTGCCGGTTCAACCGCATGGCGGACCTTGCGAATACTTATTGCTGTGTCATCAGCAGATTGAGCAAAGCCATCGATTTCACTCGCCCAGTGTTTTATTTCCCCTGGTTTTTCATGATGGCCTTTTAGCCATAACGTCAGCACCAGGTGTTGCATATTGTGTAAACCCATGCCCAGGCTGTTCATTTGCATGACCAGGGCGTCGTTTATACCTGCACGAAAGTCATCTTCAGTCATGCCTTCCCTTATGTCGACCACCACATTTTCATAGCGGACCGGCGACAGCGGAAGTACTTCGTATCGGATGTCGTGCTTACTCCTTATGTCAAACAGCACAGGGCCATGCGCGCCGGTCTCAGCCGCACTCAGGGCATGTGGTGATCCCGGATAGGATACGATGGGTGCATCATCACCATAAAAGTCAGTCTTATGAATGTGCCCAAGCAACCACAGATCCAGTGGTTTTTGTCGCAGGTCCGGCAACCGGAACGGGGCATAACTACTCTCCCGCATATGAAGATCACCATGCAAAATGCCAATGTTTAGTGCATCCTGACTAATTCCTCCGGCTATGTCGTCAAAAGAAAGCAACGGATTATAGGCGATGTGTCTCTTCGGGAAGGACCAGCCGGCCAATCCGATCTCCTGGTCCTTGATGCGTAAGTTGATGTACTCCCACTGGCCACCCTGACCCAGGAGATGCACATGATCCCATTGACCGTGGGCTACAAGTTGCGGCAGCACCTCAAAATCATGGTTTCCGGCAACCATCACTACTGGAATGCCTGCATTGGAAAGCCTTTCAAAACCTTCCCGGAGTGGACCGAGCGCCTCAAAATAGCGGTTTTCCTCGTCTATTATATCACCGGAGAGTAAAAACAAATCAATGCTTTCCCGCACTGCATAGTCCACCATGTGATGCCAGGTATACCCGGTAGTGGCTACCGCCTGATCATCGCGCAGGTCAGCAGATTTCCGGCCGAGGTGAAGGTCTGAAGTAGCTAGAATTTTTAATGACATGGGGTCAGGCTTTCTTACCACAATAATACAAAAGATTTGTGGAAAGCATGCCCAAACAAACAACCTTTCAAGTGTCAATGATTACCTTATTAGCTACCCGATAAACTTTCGTGGTCAATTTTTGTTGTACTTTTTAAAGAAAAGATTAACCAAAAATCAATAATCATGCAAAACATTGCCATAATCGGTGCAAGCTCAGGTATTGGCCTTGCGCTTACGCAAATGCTGGAAAAAGACCATGTCATTTATGCCTTTTCGCGCAACCGCGGAGAGCTGCCGGAATCGGAGAACATCATTTGGCAAGAGCTGGACGTCACTGGCGAGTTAAACTTCGGGGAGTTGCCGGAAAAACTGCACGGCCTGGTATACTGCCCGGGAAGCATCACGCTGAAGCCTGTCAGAGGACTGAAAACCGATCAGGTCCAACAGGATTTTGAGTTAAACGCGCTCGCTGCGTTCAGGACGGTGCAGGCACTCTACAAACCTTTGCTGGCGTCGGGATCGGCATCCGTGGTCATGTTCAGCACCGTGGCCGTGTCGCAGGGAATGCCCTATCACGCTTCCGTGGCAATGGCCAAAGGTGCCGTGGAAGGCCTTGTGCGAAGCCTCGCAGCGGAACTCGCACCAAAAGTCCGGGTGAACTCCATCGCACCTTCCTTGACAGACACCTCGCTTGCAGAACGACTCCTGGGAACAGACGAAAGGCGTGAGGCCGCAGCAGGGAGGCATCCGATGAAACGGGTGGGGGAACCCAAAGACATCGCAGCGATGGCCAGATACCTCCTCAGCGACGAAGCATCATGGATCACCGGCCAGATCCTTCACGTAGACGGAGGAATGTCCACCCTCAAAACCGCTTAACACTTAAAAGCCAAATACCTTAACACACCGCATACGGGGACCTTTCGACCTTTCGACCCTTCGTCCTTTTGTCATTTTGTCCTTTTGTCATTTTGTCCCTTTGTCATTTCGTCCTTTTGTCCTTATATCATGCAACACCTTAAAAAAATAACCTTTCTGTTTCTGATGGCCATGGCTGTCAGCAGCTTTTCACAAACACTTCGAGACATGCAAATCAACACGAAACCAAATGATCCGGGCAAGTACCCGATTACCAAAGAAGACAATGAATGGAAAGACCGTCTGACTCCTGAGCAATACCAGATTTTGCGCCAGGCTGGTACCGAGATGCCATTTACCGGAAAATACAATGACCATGACCAGGAAGGCATCTATTTTTCCGCGGCAACCGGCCAGCCATTATTTTATTCAGATACCAAATTTGACAGTGGATGCGGGTGGCCCAGTTTCTTCGAGCCCATAACCGAAAACGCCATCTATTATCGCAAAGACACCTCTCATGGAAAGATCCGCACTGAAATTATAGACTCCGGAAGTGGATCACACCTTGGTCACGTCTTTGACGATGGCCCACCACCCACCGGACTGCGATATTGCATGAACAGTGCCGCGATGGTCTTTGTACCTAAAGGAGGCGAACTGCCTCAAATGGTAAAAGATTACATGGAACACCATGCCACTGAAGAAGAAAAACAGGTGATCAGCAAAATCCGCTGAATGTTGAAATATTCCAGGTTAAGGTGTCTGGCCTTACAGGTATAGCATGACAGGCCAGCTGCGGGCCATGATACCGGTCGTTTAATAAGCTGTAAAATGTTTCATGGCGTATGCAGTTTCGGAATAAATCGCTTTCTTTGCGGAGACAAAAACTGTTTCTCGTATGGAAGGACTCACCGGTGTGTTTTTCAGCTTGTGTATTTTATTGCTTTTTTTGTTGATAGGGAAACTCCTGCGCGCGAAAGTGGCCCTGTTTCAGCGCATATTCCTGCCAGCTTCCATCCTTGGTGGTTTTGTGGCGCTGTTGTTCGGACCCTACCTGCTCGATGTGTTGCCTGATTTTCTGTATGATACCTGGACACAGGTTCCGGGCATACTGATAAACATCGTGTTTGCCACCCTATTCCTGGGGGTGCTGATCCCCGGGATCAAAACCATGTGGACACAAGGAGGCAGCCAGTTATGTTTTGGGATGATGGTGGGAAGCGGCCAGTATCTCGTGGCCATGCTGATCACCGTGTTGGTATTGATGCCCCTCTTTGATGTGCCACCGATCTTTGGTACCATCCTGGAAATCGGGTTTGCCGGCGGACAT
>PUOJ01000121.1 GCA_003552075.1 Bacteroidales bacterium | reverse complement strand
TTCATGTCTAAAAAAGTCTAAATGTCAAAAGATCATGGGGTTACAGGGTTATGGAGTTGCTGGGTTGTGGGGCTTTGCTTTTCATTTTTTTCTGCTACTGCCCAGGTTTTATTGTGTAAATCAATCCCACAATAAAAATTTTGTCCATTTAGCGCATTTTCTTTAACTTGTGTTTGCATAGGTCTTCTGATTAAATTAGACAATTTGATTAATTATCTTAAATTTAGTCATCTTTCGAAGACCTATGCCTTTTCAAACATACGATCTGCTTACTAGTTACTACATTTACTTACTACCCAAGCCTTCCCAACTCCCTCAGCTCTCCATAAACCTCACCGCAGAGGCCTTAAAGCTCAGCCATACCTTTTTCCCGGGTTGCAGGTCCAGGTTCAGATGCGATTGCCGGCTCACGGACACCACAAAGGGCACGCCGGCATCAACGACCAGCTCCATTCCCGAGCCCGATAAATAAGCCTCACTGACTACCCCTTCAAGCCGGTTGATCGCAGAGGACTCAATCGGTTTTTCGGATACGATGATGTCTTCCTGTGGGATCATCACATACCCATATTGATGACCGTCCTTTCCAAGGTAATGGATCGCCACCTGGTCGTTTACGGCAGCCTTGTGCAAACCATCTGCATCACCGCGGGTGACTGTCTTACAGCGGAAAAGGTTCTTTATGCCACTGAAACGTGCCACAAATTCATTGCGCGGATGACGAAAAACCTCTTCCGGTGTGCCTTGCTGGACCAGCCTGCCGTTTTCCACGACGGCCACCTTGTTCGCGAGGGTGGCGGCTTCCATGAAGTCGTGTGTTACGTGGATCATGGTTTTATTGCTCTTGTGGATGTTTCTCAGGACGCGCCTGAGTTCGCCCTTCAGTTTGACATCCAGGTTGGAAAGGGGCTCATCAAGCAGCAATACCCTGGGGTCGGAGGCCAGGGTGCGGGCCAGAGCCACACGCTGCGCCTCCCCGCCAGAAAGCGTACCGGGATATCTATCCAGCAGGTGATTTACCTCTACCTGCCTGGCAAGATCCATAACCCGTGTCTTACGGTCATCGGCCGACAAAGGCTTGTTGCGTAAGGGATAAGCAATGTTTTTCCAGACATTTAGGTGCGGGAATAGCGACAGGTCCTGGTACACCAGGCCAATGCCCCTGCCCTGCACCTTATCCATGGTAATATCCTTGCCGTTTAACAATATGTTTCCTTTCGCCGGCCTTACGAGTCCAGCCAGGGCCTCCAGCAGCACCGTCTTGCCAGCCCCCGACACGCCAAGCAGGGCCAGGTAGTCTCCCTGCATCACATCCAGGTGGATGTCTTCCAGCGCAAATGCCCGGAACCTGACGCTGAGGTCGCGGATTTGCAAAACAGGGCGGTTGTTATGTTCGTTGTTGTGCATAATGTATAGTTAATGACGAAAGGACAAAAAGACAAAAGGACGAAAGGACAAAATGTCGAAAGGTCGAAAGGTCGAAAAGTCCGGGCTCCCTGTTGTCCCAAGGTAATCTCAACCTTAACCTTAATCTTAACCTTCTTGCTGCTTACTTCTTACTACCTACTTCTTACTACCTACTTCCTACTACCTACTCCCCACCATGGCGCATCGCCACCGGCTTTCCAGCTAAAAGACGCATAAGCACGAACACAATGAGACATACGATCACAAAGACCGCTGCTACGGGGCGCGCATAGGCCAGCCCGAAAGAGGCAAAACGTTCCCAGATCAGCACGGGTGTAACCATGGGATGGTAGGCGATGATCACGATGGCCCCGAACTCGCTTAGGCCGCGGGCCCACATCATGGTGAGGCCAGTAAGGATTTGGCGTTTTGCCAGGGGCAATGAAATGGTAAAAAATACCCGCCAGGGTGGGGCGCCCAGGTTGAGGGCAGCCTTTTCGAGCTTTTCCGGCACCGCTTCAAAGCCGTCCCTTGCGGCATTGATCAGGTATGGAATGCTCACAAAGGCCATGGCGACCACGATTCCGGCCATGCCTCCCACGAAGGGAATTCCCGCGGCTTCACCAGCCTGTCCGATCCAGGTGCCCCGGCTGATGACACCCAAAAGAGCAATACCTGCCGCTGAGTGGGGAATGACCACGGGCAAGTCCACAAGCCCATTGACAAACCCTCTTCCCGGAAACCTCTTGCGCGCAAGTACGTATGACAGCGGGATCGCCAGCACACCAAACACCATCACCCCCACAAGGGAGCTTAGGAGTGTGAGCCTGATGCTGCGCATCACCTCCTCATCAGCAACAGTCGCCGCGTACTGGGCACCGGATGTCTGCAAAAACATCCCCGCCAGCGGGGCTACGATGAATAGCAGCACCAATCCGCTGACAAATAAAAACACCAGGCTTGTTTTCCAACTCTGAAGCATGTCTTATTTACTGTTTTATTTCTCTCCTGCTTAGCAGGAGGCCTGTAAGGGCATTTGCCTTAATAACCATCATTGCAAAGCGAACAACCGGGGTGCAAAACATTTCGTGCCAGGCACTGAGCGTCGGGCCCTAAGCGTCGGGCCCTAAGCGTCGGGCACTGAGCGCCGGGCACTGAGCGCCGGGCCGCCTTTGAAAAAACTGAATCCGACCCATTGACAGCGCCTATGATGCAGACGGACGCACACGCCAAATAAGCCCATAATCGTCGCAATTTTTATTTGATCTGAATAAAACCCGAACAATTTTGCTGTGTAAAACTTGAACGCTGTTCATTTTTCGCACACAAACATACGCGATTTCTGTTAAGATTCCAAACAGCATACACGATTTATCAAAAGTTTAATATATCGACATGCGCTACTTTCTTGTTGATAATTAAATATTTATATGATTTGGCAAGCGCCTTGATATAAGAATGCATGGACATTACAAATTCGAAGTTTGCGGCAGCGGTTGAGGTGAAGGCTGAGATTGGGGTTGAGGTGAAGGTTGAGGCTTTTGACTTTTCGACATTTCTACATATCCCCAAATAGTTAAACAAAATCAGCGTAACTACTCTAAAGCAACATCCATATATTCACCAAAAAAACAAATCACATGAACGGATACGCAGGAAAAATTTTAAGGATCAACTTAAGTGACCACACTTACAAAACCGAAGAGTTGGACAAAGACAAGGCGTTGAAATACATCGGCGGCCGGGGTCTTGGTTCCAGGATCATGGCCGAAGAGGTTCCGCCCACGGTAGATGCATTCGACCCGGAAAACAAGGTCATTATTGCCACAGGGCCGCTTACCGGCACTCCGACGCCCGCGGGCGGACGCTACATGGTGGTTACCAAATCGCCGCTCACCGGAACCATTGCCTCATCAAACTCGGGTGGTTTTTGGGGCTCTGAACTCAAATTTGCCGGCTACGACTTGCTTATCCTCGAAGGAAAGTCCCCGAAACCGGTCAACATTTTCATTGAGGACGACAAGATCACCTTTAAGGATGCTGCCCACGTTTGGGGAAAGATTGTGAGTGAGACCACGAGTATCCTGGCCGAAGAAGCCCCCGACAAGGCCAAAATCCTATGCATCGGCCCTGGCGGAGAGAACTTGTCAAAAATCTCAGCTGTGATGAACGACATCAACAGGGCTGCCGGTCGCTCGGGTGTAGGAGCCGTTGTGGGATCAAAAAACCTGAAAGCCATCGTCGTCAAAGGGTCTTCAAAGCCAACTATTGCTGATAGCGAGAAGCTGAAAGAGGTGGTAAAGGAGTCGCGCGGCAAGCTCAAAGACAATGGTGTTACCGGCCAGGGACTGCCCACCTACGGCACCGCCGTATTGGTCAACATCATCAACGAGGGCGGGGTTTTCCCTACCAATAACTTTCAGACCACCTATTTTGACAAGGCAGAAAACATCAGCGGGGAGCACCTGGCCGAAAACTTCCTGATCAAGCGTGAGTCTTGTTTTGCCTGCCCCATTGCTTGTGGACGTTATACCAAAGCCGACGAGGTGGAAGGTGGCGGGCCGGAATACGAGACCATCTGGGCCTTTGGTGCTGCTTGCGGCGTAGACGATATGAAGTCTGTGATCAAAGCCAATTTCTGGTGCAACGAGATGGGGCTCGACACCATTTCTGCCGGTGTCACTATCGCAGCCGCCATGGAGCTTTATCAGCGTGGCAAGATCACCGACGCAGACATTGATGATGGTCTGAGCCTGAAATGGGGCGCCGGCGAGAGCCTGGTGGAATGGGTGAAAAAGATGGGACGTCGTGATGGTCTCATCGGCGACAAGATGGCCGAAGGATCATACCGCATGGCAACACATTTTGGGATGCCCGAAGTAGCCATGGCAGTGAAGAAACAGGAGTTGCCCGCATACGACCCCAGGGGCATCCGTGGCCAGGGACTGCAGTATGCCACTTCCAACAGGGGTGGCTGCCACGTACGCGGATACCTGATCTCGCCTGAAATCCTTGGACTGCCTCAGAAGCTTGACCGTTTTGCCATCGACGGCAAGGCCGAATGGGTAAAGATCTTCCAGGACCTCACGGCCTTCATCGACAGCGCAGGGCTCTGCCTCTTCACCTCTTTCGCCATCGACGGAGAGGGCTATGCCAACCTCACAAATGCCGTGCTGGGCACCGACTTTACCCAGGAAGACATCCTGGAGGCAGGCGACCGCATCTGGAACCTCGAGCGCGACTACAACCTCAAGGCAGGCATCGATCCCTCGCAGGACACCCTGCCCAAGCGCCTGCTCAAAGACCCCATCCCTGATGGTCCATCGAAAGGCAATGTAACACGCCTGGAAGAGATGTTGCCAAAGTACTATGAAATCAGGGGCTGGTCTGAAAAGGGGATCCCAAAAGCAGAAACCCTCGAAAAACTGGGTGTATAAAGCCCGTTTAGCCTACCGGGCCGCACACCATGACCCATTTGGCAGAGACTGCCTGCTCAAACCTTCACGGGTGGCGCAGGCAGTCTTTTCGACATGTTGACATTAATTTATACAAATGACCCGAACACCTGCGAGCTTAGCGACGCGAAAAGCTAAAAGCCAATAGCAGTCCTGTTGAAAGAATAAACACCAGATAACCAACTAGTTGAACATTTTTTACCACATGAAAATCAAAGTCAGGCTATTTGCCACCCTGCGGGAAAACCGCGGAAAGGAACTGGAACTATCCCTGCAGGATAAAGCCACCCCCGAAGACGTCATCCAGGAACTGGAGATTGCCAAATCGGATGTGGCCATACTGCTTGTGAATGGCAGGGATGGGGACTTCTCCCAGGAGTTGCGGGAAAGTGACGTGGTATCGATATTCCCCCCGGTGGGGGGAGGGTGATGTGAAGGTTAAGGCTAAGTTTAAGGTTGAGTTTGAGGTTGAGATTAAGGTTAAGGCTAAGGGGCGTCATTCCGGACGAAAGTGAGAAATCTGTTGGCTTGTCGGGATAAGATGTGAAAATGTTGCTGGTTTCAGGAGTTAAAGGGTTATAGGGTTTTGGAGTTGTGGGGTTAAAGGGGTTATGGGGTTAATTGGGTTTGAAGTTTGAGGTTACCCGAGGTGCTTATTAAGGCCTGTGTGTGCTGAAGTGTTACTGGGTTAAGGGGTTATGGGGTCAAGGGATTGAGCAGTGGCCGGATGGCGTTTTGCCGCCGCAATGTTTTGTATCTTTGTACCCATATGTAGCTTATGACCCGGTTGACCCTCCCGGTGATTTCATTTACTGGAAGCAAAGCTCAGGGAAAAAGGCTGAAAGCACATTAGCAAATTAGCACATTGGCACATTGGCACATTAGCAAATTAAAATGAAAGACCGTTATATCCGCAACGAAAACATGCTGAGCCATGAAGAAAACCAGTCGCTGCGCAAGCGCAAGGTAGCGGTGGTGGGTTGTGGCGGCCTCGGCGGGCATATCATCGAGATGCTTGCCAGACTCGGAATCGGACAACTGACCCTCATTGACGGCGACGTGTTTGAACCGTCCAACCTGAACAGGCAGCTGCTCTCCTTACCCGGGAACATTGGGAAGCCCAAGACAGAAGCTGCTGCAGGAAGGGTCAGCGAAGTGAACCCCGACATCACGGTGACTGTACACCAGGTATTTGTCACGAAAGCCAATGCCAGAGAGTTGCTTCAAGGCCACGATGTGATCTGCGACGCCCTTGACAATATATCCAGCCGGCGTGTCGTTGAACAGGCAGCGGAAGAGTTGAACATCCCGATGGTTTTCGCCGCCATTGCCGGCTGGTATGCCCAGGTAGGCACCATCATGCCTGGCAGTCGTTTGCTCGACAAGATCTATCCGCCAGATACCGAAAAGGGCGCCGAAACAAAACTGGGCAACCCCTCGTTCACACCTGCACTGGCCGCTTCGCTCCAGGTGGCGGAATGTCTTAAACTGTTGGTCAGCAAGGAAGGCATCCTGAAAAACAAACTGCTGATGGTCGATCTACTGGAGCACGAATACCAGGTCATCGAAATATAAGAAGCCCCAGGCCAACTCAATCCCCAAAGTTATATCGCAACGGACATTTTGACCTTTCGGCTTTTTGACTTTTAGACAAAAAACATCCATATGATCAGTTTTGAAGAAGCCCTTTCCATCATTGCAAGCGATGTGCTTACCAAGGACACTGAGCGCGTCGACTTCAGGGAGTCTCTGCATCGTGTGCTTGCCGAAGATGTATACTCAGATGTGGACATGCCTCCTTTTGACAAGGCTGCCATGGACGGTTATGCCTGCCGCAGGCAGGACCTGGATGGCGAGCTGGCGATGCTGGAAGTGATTGCTGCCGGAGACGTGCCCACCCATAAAATAGCAAGTGGCACCTGTGCCAAAATCATGACGGGTGCCATGATACCCGAAGGGGCAGACACCGTGATCATGGTAGAACAGACACGCAGCACCGAAGAGGGCAAGGTGGTGTTTACGGGTGATAAGACCAGGCCCAATATAGCCAGGAAAGGAGAAGATGTCAGGACAGGCGACCTGGTTTGGCACAAAGGCATGCCCATTCAGCCACAACACATTGCGATCCTGTCGGCAGTCGGACACACGACACCGCTTGTGGCAAAACAACCCCGCGTAGCGGTGCTGTCTACGGGCGACGAACTGGTTGAACCTGAACTGTTTCCTGCTGAAGGAAAAATCAGGAACAGCAACGGTTTTCAGCTGGCTGCGCAAGTAAGCAATGCACATTGCATTCCCAACTACATGGGCATCATCCCTGATGACGAAGCAGCTACCGACCGGGCCATCAGTAGCGCACTGGCAGAAAACGACATGGTCATCCTCTCAGGGGGCGTGTCAGCTGGCGACTTCGATTTCGTACCAAAAATCATGCGCAAGAATGGGGTGGACATCCTGTTTCAGAAGGTTGCCGTAAAGCCAGGCAGGCCCACGGTTTTTGGACGCACGAAAGACACTTACATTTTTGGGCTACCGGGCAACCCGGTATCTTCATTTATCAATTTTGAAGTCTTCATCAAACCGCTTTTGATGGCCATGATGGGTGCAGATTACAAACCTGTCGAACAGAAGCTTCCCATGGCTGTTGAATTTAAGAGGAAGAAGGCCGACAGGCTGGAATTTCTTCCTGTACACATAGATGCGGAAGGGCAGGTATCACCGGTAAGTTACCACGGTTCAGCGCACATACACGCCATCGGACTTGCCGATGGACTAATGCGCATACCCAAAGGTGTTCACGAAATAATCAAAGGAGCTGAAGTCCATGTTAGACCGGTTTAACAGAAAGATTAACTATTTGCGCATATCGGTCACAGACCGTTGTAACCTTCGTTGCAGGTACTGCATGCCTGACAACGATCCCCTTATGCTCAATCACGAAGACATCCTGAGGTTTGAAGAGATCCAGCAGGTGGTAGCTGTTGCAGCAAGCCTAGGCATAAGCAAGGTCAGGCTGACCGGAGGGGAACCACTCGTGCGCAAGGACATCACCGACCTGGTGGCCATGATCGCTTCCGTTCCGGGTGTGCAAGACCTGTCGATGACCACCAACGCCGTACTGTTGGACCGCTTCGCTTTGCCGCTGAAGAAGGCAGGCCTGCAGCGCATTAACGTAAGCCTCGACACCGTAGATCCTGAAAAATTTCACGACATCACCCGGGGTGGAGGGCTTCATAAGGTGTTCCGGGGCATCCAAGCAGCAGAGGCAGCCGGATTGCATCCCATCAAAATAAACTGTGTGGTAAAAAGGGGCGCTGAGCGCAAGGATGCAGATGGGGTGGCTGCTTATTGCCATCAGCATGGCCTCGAGATTCGCTACATTCAGCAGATGGACCTCGAGCGGGGGGACTTTGCCGTAGTAGAAGGTGGTTCGGGCGGTGATTGCGCCAGCTGCAACAGGCTGCGCCTCACCAGCGATGGAAAGATCAAGCCCTGCCTTTTCAGCGATCTGGGCTATGACATCCGTGAGCTGGGCATTCAACATGCACTGGAAAAAGCCCTGGGAAATAAGCCTGAAAAAGGCAGCGTGAATCAACAGAACTTATTTCACAATATAGGAGGGTAATTAGGTTTGAAGTGAAGACATTTTGTCTTTTTGTCCTTTTGTCTTTTTGTCCTTTTAAAACAATGATTATGACCAAGCTATCACATACGGATGATCAGGGTAAAGCACGTATGGTGGATGTAGGAGGGAAGCCCCTGCAGCATCGCACGGCAACAGCCCGGGGCTGGATATCCCTGGATCCGGAAACGCTGCGTCTGATCCGCGAGAACCAGCTAAAAAAGGGTGATGTGCTTACCGTGGCCGAAATTGCCGGCGTGCAGGCCGCCAAGCAGACTCACCAGCTCATCCCGCTCTGTCATCCATTGCAGGTCACCAAGGTTAACATCGCCACCAGGCTGTTTGAAGAAGCAGACAAACAAGGAGTCGAGGTGCATGGAACCGTCACCTGCAACGGCCAGACCGGTGTGGAAATGGAGGCGCTCACTGGTGTGAGCGTTGCCCTTTTAACCATCTACGACATGTGCAAGGCCGTGGATAAAAACATGGTCATCAGCCAGGTAAAACTACTTGAAAAAACAAAAAAATAAAGGTGCCTGGTTTTGAAGTTCGGGGCCTCTCTACAACCAAGTCTCAAACCTCAAACACAATGCAAGCCCTGACTTTTTGACCTTTCGACATTTAGACTTTTAGACCTTTTGTCCTTTTGTCTTTTTATCATTTTGTCATTATAAAACTTATGGAATTAAAAATCATATCCGTCAATATCTCCAAGGAGAAGGGCACCATAAAGGAGCCTGTGGAGGAGATCACTTTGAACCATCACGGTGTGATGAATGACGCGCATGCCGGGCCCTGGCATCGCCAGGTGAGTTTGCTGGGGAAAGAGAGCGTGGATCGTTTTTCGCAGGAAGCCGGGCGGCAGATTGCCCATGGGGAGTTTGCCGAGAACATGACCACGGAGGGTGTTGAACTGGTCATGACCTCACCCCTGGATCGTTTTTCCGGCGAACATGTAGAGCTGGAAGTGACCCAGATAGGCAAGGCCTGTCACGGGTCTGCCTGCGCCATCTTCAGGGAGGTTGGCAATTGCGTGATGCCCAAGGAAGGCATCTTTGCCAGGGTCATTCGCCAGGGCTCCGTCAAGCCGGGTGACGTACTGACTTACAAGCCCCGGGTTTTTCGTTTCCATGTGGTCACCCTGAGCGACAGGGCCAGCAAGGGCGTGTACGAGGATAAAAGCGGGCCGCGCATCGTGGAGATTCTCCAACAGCACTTCAGCGATAAGCCAAGAAACATTGAAGTGAGCCATAGTGTGATCCCGGATGATGCTTCCAGTCTTAGTGTGCTTATTGAAAAGACCACTTATGATGAGGTTGACGTCATCATCACCACGGGCGGAACGGGCATTGGCCCCCGCGACGTGACGGTTGAAACCATAAGCCCCATGCTCGACAAGGAAATCCCGGGCATCATGGAAATGATCCGGATCAAATACGGGCAGGAAAAACCCAATGCCCTTTTAAGCCGCGGCATAGCTGGCCTGATAGGCGAAACCCTCATCTATACGCTTCCCGGAAGCGTGAAAGCCGTCAACGAATATATGGCGGAGATCCTAAAAACCATGGAGCACTTGATCTATATGCGCCATGGCCTTGACACACATTAATCCTGCCTCTACACGCCGCTTTTCTTTCAGGACATGCTATGGACACAGGATGAATTATATCCGTCCTGACCTGAGCCAGGGCAGTGAGCAACAAGGCCTTGGTCTGCATGCCATGCAAACATGCTTCTCAATACAAACAAACGCTGCCACCGGCAACCCCGGTGACAGCGTTTTATCTTAGGTTGTTTTGGTTGGCAATATGATTTACCTGGGGGATAACACGCCATCCCTGTATTCCACTACAAAGGCATCCCGGACGCCCTGCCCCCAGACACGCTGCATGTGCAGTATGGCATCTTCAAGGTTTTTATATTGACCAGAGACATATTTATACCATCCATTGATATGATAAACCCGGACATCTTGTGTGATGCCAAGATGTTTGCGGGCTTCTTCCACAGGCATTTCTTCTTTAAGCGCCATCACCTGGACAGCATAAAAGTGATCCGGTTCTTCTTGTAACTTCTCCACCTCTTCCTGCAGCCTGTAAAACTCCTGGCTAACATCTTCAATGGCACCAAAAAGCTGCACGGTGCGCTGCGTGACCTCTGCTGTCTCTTCAGACATGCCGTCTAACCGGACAATTATCTGCTGAATGTCTTCTTCAATCTCCTGGATTGCTTCTTCACGGAGTTCATGGGCTTCACGAAGATCATCCACATCTTCTGTCACGGTGTCCAACCTTCTGTCCATCTCATCCATGCGCGTCACATCGCCAGGGTACATGACTTGCGATGGTGGCGCCCAGTCCATCGAATTGGTATTGGGGCCAAGGCGAAAAGTAATGCCTACACGGGTGTAGTTATACAAGTCCCTTTCAGATCCCACGATGGGACGACCATCCAGCCTGTTACTGGAGGTGAAACGAAAGCCCGATTCGATGCCCAGGTCAAACCGTTCAGCTATTCTAAAATTGACTCCCAAACCGACGGGAATACTTAATTCAATCTCAGGGTCATCCGAAGTAAACCCGTCATCTTCATAACCATAAAAATTTTCCAGGTTCCCGTCCTCAAACCATTGTGACCGGTAAGCCACTGCACCGGCGCCCAATGTGGCGTAAAAGTTTACTTTTTGGTTGGCAGTGGCATGAGGGCGCAGCAGGGTGTTTAAGCTAAGCCGCGCCATTAGGGTAGCCTCTAACATTTCTGTTTCGAACTCCCAGTTCTGATTTGTATCAATGCCTTTCAATTCCCCATACAGAAAGTTGGTTTGCAGTGTCAGCACCGGCGACCAGTGGTAATTGAAAAACATGCCACCTCCATAGGTTATCTCGTCAGAATCAGGAAAAAAGTTATTTTCCTTAATGTCTGTAAATCCCGTTAAAACACCCCCATGAAAGCCAAAAGAGAACTTGTTGAATTCATTGGTCTGGTTGTTTTCCTCTGCCCCCAGGACATTTGAAAACATTGTCAATGAAAAGCTCAGAATGGTTAATATGCTTAATTGTCTCATCGTTTTCATAATCATGCACTTTTAAGTATCATCTTTTCAGGTTATACTCAAAAGTGCATGAAAGGTTACATGTATAAGCAAAAAAAATCAGAACAGTCCGGAAATATTCCCCTCGTTGTCGATATCGATTTTCTCGGCAGAGGGTTGTGAGGGCAGTCCCGGCATCCGCATGATGGTACCGGCTATGGGAATGATGAACCCCGCCCCTGCTGCGATCTCAAACTCACGGATCTTCACGGCAAACCCTTTTGGCCGGCCAAGTTTGTGCTGGTCATCCGACAGGGACTTCTGGGTTTTTGCGACGCATACCGGCAGTTTATCCAGGCCGATCTTTTCGAACTGCGCGATCTGGGACTTGGCTTTCACCGTGTACTCCACATGATCAGCACCATAAAGCTTTGTGGCAATGGTGTGTAGTTTTTTCTCGATATCCCAGTTAAAGTCATATAGGGGATCAAAGCAGGTTGTACAGCTCTCGGCAGCATCGTGCACCAGTTTGGCCAGCTCCATGGCTCCTTCACCACCTTTTTCCCAGCCTTCATATACAGCGGCGCGCACACCCAGCTCTTCACAACGTTGTTTGACCACCTGGATCTCTTCGTCGGTGTCGGTGGGAAACCTGTTGATGGCGACCACCGGCTGCAGGTTGAAGTGTTTCATGTTTTCCACGTGCTTCTCCAGGTTTTCAAGCCCCCTGGATACGGCCTCTGCATCAGGCTCCTTCAGGTTCGCCAGCTTGACGCCGCCGTGGTATTTGAGTGCCCGAATCGTAGCTACCACCACGGAGGCATTTGGAGACAATCCGCCATACTGGGATTTGATGTTCAGGAATTTTTCTGCACCAAGCTCAGAGGCGAAACCTGCTTCCGTAACTACATAATCAGACAAGCTTAATCCCATCTTGGTGGCGATCAGGGTATTCGTGCCCTGTGCGATGTTAGCAAACGGTCCACCGTGTACAATGGCCGGATTGCCTTCCAGGGTTTGCACCAGGTTAGGCATGATGGCATATTTCATAAGGGCAGCCATGGCGCCCTCGGCCTTGAAGTCCCTGGCATAAACCGGCCTGTCGTCAAAGGTGAAGCCCACCAAAATATTACCAAATTTTTCCTTGAGGTCTTCCAGATCTTTTGCCAGACACAATGCAGCCATCACTTCTGAAGCTGCCGTGATATCGAAACCGGTTTCCCGCGGCATTCCTTGTTTGGGCCCACCAAGCCCCAGTACGATGTGACGCAGGGCTCGCTCATTCATATCGATCACGCGTTTCCATATGATCTTGCGCGGATCCAGGTTCAGCGAGTTCTCCTTGCTTTGCAAATGGTTGTCAATCAAAGCAGATAACAGGTTATGGGCTTTTTCCACGGCAGCAAGGTCGCCGGTAAAGTGCAGGTTAATGTCTTCCATGGGAAGGACCTGGGCATGTCCGCCACCGGCAGCGCCTCCTTTGATGCCAAACACTGGGCCCAGCGAGGGCTCACGGATCACCACCGTAGACTTTACGCCCATCTTATTCAGGCCTTCAGAAAGGCCTATGGATGTGGTCGTCTTGCCCTCACCCGCAGGAGTGGGCGTGATGGCCGTCACCAGTACCAGCTTTTTCTTGTTTGCCGCCTTGTCATCAATGAGGCGGAGCGGCAACTTGGCCATGTGTTTTCCATACTGATACAAGTCGGATTCTTCAATCCCCAGCTTTGCAGCTATTTCCGTGATGGGGCGCATCGTTGCAGCCCTGGCAATGTCAAGATCTGTTTTCATAGGGTATGTGTTTTATTTGAAAAATGATGCTTTTCTCAGGAATAAAAGGATAACCAATATACAGGGCATTTTGTTTAGCGCGCGTCGATGCTTCCATAAGGATGCGGTTAAAGTTATGATGGGGGGAGCGTGAGATTGGACATGTGCATGCGGTTCGTCAGTCCAAACGAAGTGAGGGACACCGTTGCGGGCGACCAGTAAGGAAGGAATCTCTAACAATTACCTACAAGCCACATTCAGCAATGGCATGGGCTTGTGGCAGACATGGTGGCATTTGAAAAGCGTGCTTACAGAAAGATATCCAACCCTACACGGAAGAAGGGGTTGTCCAGATAAGCCTGGCTGTCGCTGTTAAAGTTATAAAGTGCCAGGATGTTCAGTCTTAAACGCTCCGACAATGGCACACCATATCCTGCTCCCAGGAAATAATTATCCTCCGTCACGGTTGGCCTGTCATCCGGGTCAAAGGCCGGGTCATATGGCGGCAGCCTTGACTCCAGCCGCAGGCGCTCATATTCGCCATGAACGAAGAACGTGGAATGTATTCGGAAACGCGCAAACACGCTACCCCCATACATATGGGAGGAAAAAGATTCCCCAAACCAACTGTCGTTGGCATAATGGTAGCTGCCTGCAAGTCCTGCAGACACCCGGTTGGTGAGCCTGTATCCGGCATGCAGGTTGAGGCTTATCGAAGTGAATGACCCCAACTGCAGGCCCAGGAAGCCGCCGACAAAGGTGCGTTCACGTGGACTCAGGTCACTGACGGGACGTTCTTCGCCATAGCCTGCGGATACAGTCATGAGGCATAACGCCGCAGCCAATAAAACAGGCATCAATTTTTTCATTTTATTCTTCTTCATTTTTCTTCTTAATTTTTCATTTTTCTCTTTTCATTTTTCTCTTTTCATTTTTCTCTTCCTACGCCCTCCCGCCGGCAACCTGTGCCATCGCCCTGGCTTTAAGCAGGCACTCTTCATATTCCTTTTCAGGCACCGAACCAATGGTGATGGCGCTGCCTGCCATGAATGACAAGAACTTGCGGCACCGGTCATACAGGATGCTGCGGATCACCACATTAAAATCAAAATTTTTCTCTGGTGTGATGTAGCCCATAGACCCGGAATAAAGGCCCCGGCGGGTATCTTCATATTGATCTATAAGCTGCATGGCCCTGAATTTTGGTGCGCCTGTCATGGACCCCATAGGGAAGGCCAGGCGGATGGCATCCAGGTAATGGTGATCCGGATGCAGGCGAGAGCTGACGGTAGAGATCATCTGATTCACTTGCCTGAAGGGATAAACGCCATAGAGTTCTTCCACTTGCACGGAATCCTTTACTGCGGTCCGTGATAGATCGTTGCGCACCAGGTCTACGATCATCACGTTTTCACTTCGCTCCTTGGCGTCCTCATAGAGTGCTTGTCTGATACGAAGGTCCTCAGCGGCATCCTTTCCGCGTGGGGCGGTACCCTTGATGGGCTGCGAGTACAGTTTCTGGCCCAGTTTTTTCATGAACCGCTCCGGACTAGATCCCATCAGGTAAAAGTCCCCATGCTGGTAAAAGCAGGAAAACGGGGCTTCAGACAAATGGTTCAGTGCTTCATAAACCCTTACAGGATAAATATTCGCTTGCTCAGCATAAAATTCCATGCAGTAATTCATCTCATAGATGTCGCCTGCCTGGATATGGTCTTTGATCGCCTTCAGGTGACGCAAATAGCGCGCCTTGTCCACCCTTGCCCTGATCATGAGGTTTTGGCTGTCTCCGGCGTCTGCCGGAGGAGATTCCTGGTGTGCCGGAGCAGCTTTTCTGCCCTGCGAAGCAGTTTGTTCATCTTCCGGAAAGGGCTGATGAGGTGTAGCAGCAATTTGTTCATCCGCCGGCGCTGCTCGTTCATCCGCCGCAGGGGACTGCTTCAGTGCATCTGCCACCAGCTCTGCGTCGGAAAAGCGCCCATAACCAGGCACGGTGCCAATCCGGATGCCATGGGTCTCGGGGAGGATCAGGATTACGGGTGAAAAAAAACGCATTGGGGGCAATCCCCAATGATCGGGGTTTTTGGAAGTAAGCGGCTCCAACTGGTTTTTGAGATCATAGGAAAAATATCCAAAAAGCCAGTCATTGCGACTGTCAGAGAATTTCTTCAGTCCATCAAAGGCATCCTTTGCACCAGCTTGATACAAATCGTGCACCCCCATGGCAAACACCCAGGGAAAACTGGAATAGGGGTCGCGCCCGTATTCATTGGAATTTAACAGGACACAGGTTTGCAGCGCATCACCAGCCCATGCTTGCATGCGTTTTAACACCTGCATCGAATCCAGTTGAATGTCAAATCGTGTATAATCCCTTGAATGTGTTGTCATCATGAACGATCGCCTGGCATTGGTGTTTCGGGTTGCTGTCCGGGCAATGCCTGAATAAATATGCATTTCAAAGATAGTAAATATCGATGGCTGCCATTCCTATTTTGGCGCTGCAAAAATCAGGCCTGTTATGCCATGATTATTGTCGCATGTGTCGATCCATTGGCATGGCCAGAGTCGGGTCAACGCCATTTTAGCCGGCCCGGGGCTTTTTTCTTTACTCTGCGACATAACCGACACATCAGCCTGGGCACGATACTATTTTTATGCAAATTTCACACAAATGTATTAAACAATAAAGAGCTGAATATGTTGTATAATTCATTACATTTGTTAAACCAGGAATTAACCAAAAAAGGAAGGAGCCCATATGATTAAATTCGCAAGCACTTTAATGGCCGTGATGGCTTTTGTCGCCATGCTGGCAGGTCTCAACAATCCGCTTGTTGCCCAGGACCAGCAGGCCGCGGATATTCTTGAAGCAGCCAGGCAGCAGCACGAAGAAAGCATTCAACACATCGACGATTACGTTGTCGAGTATGAGCACCATGAAGCCTCATATGTTAAAAGGTATGATAACGGCCGCCCTTACATGGCAGCGCATTCCGAAGCCCGGATCGAAGGTGAGTTCGGCGCAGCAGCCGGTGCTGAGGATACGGATCTTTTCTCCCCGGAAACCTTCCGGAAGATGAAAGAGCGGGCCCGCTACCTGGGCACCGAAGAAGTGGACGGCTACGAGGTCCATGTGCTGCTTATTGACGAGCTGGAAGGCTTCATTGAGGAAGATGAGGACATGGCTGAGACAGTCACAGAGTTCCATTTGTATCTCGACACGGACAATTATGTGATGCGGAAGATGCAATTCAAGGTAGAAGCCTACATTGACGGAGAAACAAGGGTCATTGAGCCGGTCATGCATTTTCGTGATTACCGGGAATTTGAAGGCATGCCTATTGCTTTTGAGCAGGTAACCATGATCACCGGGATCAGCGACATGATCTCAGACGAAGAGCGTGCGGAGATCGAGGCGGGAATAGCAGAAATGGAGCGGGAGCTGGAGCAAATGCCTGAACAGCAACGACGGATGGTAGAGCGAATGATGGGGGACCGCATGGAAGAAATGATGGAGATGTTGCAATCAGATCAGTGGGAGCACACCATGCGCGTGGTAGATGTCAGGGTGAACGTGGGATTAGAGTAATTTCCGGGCACCCGTTCTTACCAGGAAATCAGATAAAAGGGGTCTTTCTTCACCTTTTCGCTGACGAACAGGTACAACGCACGCATAGAGAAAGCATATACACGGACATCGTGCAGCGTTACCCGCTGTACGATGTCCGTTTTTTTCAGGTCTTGCATCAGGCGCCTTTTGTTCCACCAGACAAAACCCTTTACCGAATAGGCCGGCTTATTTTGATGGAGGCAATGTGACATCTCGTGTTCCTTGCCATCCAGCACCAGCCTGAACCTTTCATTGCCAAATTGCAGGTAAGGCACCTGTTGCTGGTATTCAACATAATGCATGAGGCTGCATGTGACGTGATCCAGGCCGATATTCAGGCAATAAAATTCTTCATTCACCATCTGCTGAAACACCCCATTCGAGGCAAAGGAGGCCACCTTTTCATCCCAGGCCACGTGTCCACTTGCCATCACCGAATAACAGGGGTCAAGGTTCCTGAACCCGGCATCCCGCTGAAAAAAAGTTTTGGCAAAAGCGCCGTATGCCGGTTTTGTCGATAAGGGGTCGTATACCCTGGTTTTTCTGACCTGTGGCGTAAAGGCCTGCGAGGCTATGACGGAGAAATGGTCCCAGAAGTGCTGCATCAGGAAAGCATACTTATCTGGTTGGTCCGTAAACCTGTTGACTGCCGAAAGCGACGTGTGCACAAACAGCTTGTCTGCAGGAATTCGGCGAAGGAAGTCGCGGAACTCCTCACCTGCCCCGGGCACATGGTGATATGACTTTTTCAGCCAGGGATGTTGCCTGATGAGCCGCCTGAAGTAATACCAGCCGATGGTGCTGTATACGCTTAACCTTCTGTAAATTTCTTTTAGCATAAGATGGGATATGTTTTTTGGCTATCCTCTCCAAAGGAGC
Organism: Bacteroidales bacterium; assembly: GCA_003552075.1. GTDB lineage: Bacteria > Bacteroidota > Bacteroidia > Bacteroidales > UBA7960 > PUPG01. The sequence continues at coordinate 3,492 of PUOJ01000121.1, read as the reverse complement.
AACAATGCGTCCGGCTGGTCATTTAGCCCTGAAATACGCCTTGATCTTACCCCACAGCTCTTCTGTCCAACGGTTCAACTCAGGTGATATGCGCAGCGCACGCACCGGCAGCAACAGCATTGCGATTGCCACTGCTGATCGCACCGGCAGGTCAACAAGTACGTGCACAAAAGGGTCAACCCGGGCAGACAAAGCCATGACGAAAGCCATGATCACCGGCACCAAGACCTGTTTCCTGGCAAATGGCTGTATACGGTAATGGTGCTGGATGAATGCGATCCGCAGTAAGTTGAACAAGATGAGGGTAAGGGCACTTGCGAGCGCTGCACCCTCCATGCCCAGCTGCGGTATCAGCAGCATGTTGGCAGCCACTGCAAAGCACACCATGGTGAGGGTAAAAAACAGGTCATACCTGTATTTTTTGGACGTCATCAGGATGGTGGCATTGAGCCCGGCAGACATGTCGAACAGCTTTCCGATACCCAACACAAGGAAGACATAGCGACCTGCTTCATATGCCGGCGCCATGAACTGAAAAATGTTATCGAGGTTGACCCAGATGATCAGGAAGAGGCTTGCCCCGACCACCAGGTTCCCTGCAGTGGCTTTCTGATACACTTCTTCCATTCCGGCCATGTGGCGTGTTTTCCAGAAGCGGGCCACCAGGGGGCCTGCTACCTTGACCATGGAGCGATAAGGAATGAGCATCACAGAGGTCATGAACACCATCGTAGTGTATATCCCGGCAGCTCCCAGGTCGATCATGCTGGCTACCATCAAAGAGTCGATGCTTACCAGCAAAAAGGTGCTGAGGTTGGTGACAAGGGTAAAAAGGCCATAGACGATCATGATTTTGCCCAGCCGTTGCCACAGGCGTGAATATGTGGGTTTAAAGGCCAACAACCCCTGGTATCCTGCATAAAACATGAGAAGCAGGGGCGGCACGCAATAGGCGATGACATATACGACGACGAAGCCCGGGAAGCTTAGCACCCCTAGTGCATACAGCGTTATGGACACTGTCACCCCGATACGCAGGATCACTTCGTGTGCCAGCGTGGGGATCACATTCCGGTAGACACTGCGGAGGTAGGACTCAAACAGGTTGTAAAACAGGGTGGCCAGAGCCAATGGTACAATGAACCAGGCGTATTCCACGAGCAGCGGGCTGGATTCCTGGTACAATAGGGTAAAAGGCTGGCGCAGGGCTACAAACAACAGCGTGGTTAGAACAAATCCGGCCAGGGCCAGGGTGGTCACCCCAAAGAGGAAGCCGTGGTGCTGTTTGTTTTCATCCTGAAAAAAAGGAAAGAATCGCGTGATGATGCTTCTGATCCCCAAAGCAGATACCTGGGCATATATCAGGGAGATGGTGACCAACAGGTTAGCCAGTCCGACCTGGCCGGTGTCCAGGAAGTTTGTGAACAAAAAGATCTTGTTCAGGTATCCCAGGATGGCACCGCCATAGGAAATCATGCTCACCCGGAAGCTGTCGCGCTGAATGATGCCCATAGCAAGGGGTTAATATACAAAGATAGGATAAAATCGGCTGCAATGGGGGCGGCGCCCGCTACTTCATTCGTCTGTCAGGCTGGCAGCATTCTCAAAAAAGATCTTTTTCATGTGAGCCTGTGGCAACTTAAAGGAACGGATCAGGTCTTCAAAATGCAGCCCCGTGTTATCCGTTCCAAAAAGGATTTTTGCATGGTGCTTTTCCAGGAATCGTTTTGCCTTCGCGGGATCGCGATTCAAGGCATTAAACCCGCTTTTCCCGGAAATGTCGCAGTAAAAGTTAGGATACGTCTCGAGCAGCTTGTCGATCACACCGAACTGCTCAATGGGGCCTTTATCATGAAATAAGACTTCCGGTGGCTTGTCAGATATGTTGTTCCAGAAGTGCGGTCCGTGGCCGATGAATTTCAGGTCGGGAAATTGCCGGATACGCGCTTCCAGGTTGGCGAAGTCATACAGGTAACCCGGGAAGGGTTGCATATGACTCGCCAGATGGTCCTTTAACAGCCGCGTTTTCCTGGAAAAAAGCGAAAGGTAGTATTTGGTGATGCCATTCAGCGCGCCGTTCATCAGCTTGTCCAACATTTTTTCAAGTACAGTAGACGTTTTCGGCACGTAATGCATCCGTGGCTCTTCCATGTGAAAAAGCAAGGGCAGCTTATGCTTGTCGATCACGCGGAGGTAGTTCCCTATGACCTGATCTTCCCATTTATGGGTCACTTTCAGCTCGCCGCAACCCTGGAGGCCTTTGTTCACGTGCATTTGCACGGCCTCTTCCAGGTTTTGCGTTTTGGGATCCGGTGCGTAGAAGGGCACGATCCTTTCCGGATGTTTGTCGTGGGCTTTAAATACCTCTTCAGGAGGTAGGTTTTGATACAGGTTGCTGATGGGAGGATCTTTTTCCTCCCAGGTCAGCAACCAGCATTTTTCGATGTCATGCGCATTCATGTAATCGATCAGCCGGTCCGTGTCGAACCCTTGCAGGTCGACGTGCAGATGCGCATCGATTTTTTGCATAAGTGATACAGGCAATGAGTGGCCTGCATTTATGATACAAAATCAAGTTCGTGTGATGTCAACGAATTAGCCGACAGCACAGCACGGACATGACACTAGATTTCCCAGGTGTTTCCGCTTCTCAGCAGATCGTTCACCGTATGTACCTTGGAGTATTTCTTGGCCTCGTCAATTTGTTTTTCAGAGAGCTCATCAAAGCTCTCGGCAGGAGCTGCCCTGATGACGCCCACGGCCACCGGGAAGTCGGGGGCCTTCATCCATCCAGTCATACGGTGGATGCTCGGGTTCTTCGCATACATATCATGCACCAGGAGATCGTCTTCGGTGATGCCGTTTTTGCCAATCTCTACCACTTCCAGATGGGTGCCATTGAGGATGATGCCCTTGTCGCGGTCCTTGCCAAAGATCATGGGCTCACCATGCTTCAGGAACAGCTGACGGTCATCGCGGATATCGCGATTGGTGACCATGTCGTGGATCTTGTCGGCGTAAATCACACAGTTTTGCAGGATCTCCACCACTGCCGTGCCATTGTGTTTGGCCGCCTCATAAAAGACTTCCGTCATCACCTTAATGTTGTTGTCCGGCACCCTGGCAAAGAAGGTGCCCTGGGCGCCCATCACGAGGCCCGAAACGGTAAACGGGTGCTCTATGGTTCCGTAAGGCGATGTTTTTGTTTTTGCGCCCAATGGCGTGGTAGGCGAAAACTGCCCTTTGGTCAGGCCATATATCCTGTTGTTGAAGAGCAGGATGTTGATGTCAATGTTCCTTCGGAGCACATGGATAAAATGATTACCCCCGATGGCCATGGAGTCACCGTCGCCGGTGGCTACCCACACGCTGAGGCCGGGGTTGGCAATCTTCAGTCCGCTCGCAATGGCCGCTGCCCTGCCGTGGATCCCGTGAAACCCAAAGGTGTCCACATAGTATGGGAAACGGGAAGAGCATCCAATGCCGGATACC
>PUOJ01000117.1 GCA_003552075.1 Bacteroidales bacterium | reverse complement strand
GTAAAGCAACAGCTGGATGCGGTGCACGCATCCTTATTTATTGCCTGCAAGGGTTTCAATGCACGCTGCACCGCGCCTCGCCATCGGCCCATTGAATGATTCGGTCGCCCTGATGAGGGGCCATGCCAAACAGGGCATCCTGATTTTTTTTACAAGTTGTCAGGTATGTTTATGGCAACAGGACCCCAACGCACCCACTGTCTGCGGGTGCTTTTTTTAGACCTCAAATGATTACGCAGGAGGGATGCAACCTGGAAGAACATGTGGCATTTTTACGTGCCGGCTGAATTGTGATGGAGGAATCCTTTCCGACTTATCTGTTTAACAGGAGGCGAAAAAGTATGCAAAAAAAAACCACCTACAGCAAAAACCGCTGTAAGTGGTCGTGGTTTGGCGTGGTACCACCCGGAATCGAACCAGGGACACACGGATTTTCAGTCCGTTGCTCTACCAACTGAGCTATGGTACCAGCGTTGAACGGCGCAAAGATATAAACTTTTTAAAATACCACCAACTTTTTTGCGTTTTCTTCCATGCAGCTTTTGTGTACCTTTGCCGCCAAACAAACCCCTCAACCTCAATCTCAACCTTAATCTTAACCTCAACCTCAACCTCATCCCATGAACCTCATCATCGACATCGGCAATACCCTCACCAAAGTCGCCACCTTTTCAGGCGACCAGTTGCACGATGCGTGGACCGGCCCCTTTGACCAGGCGCCCGGGAAAATCCGTGAGGTGATGCAGGCGGACAACATCCGGGCTGCCATCCTGTCCTCCGTGCTGCACCCACAGGGCGAGGTGCCGGAAACCCTGCACTTTATGCAGGAAGCCGGTGTGCGCGTTATCACAGCACGACACGACATGCCCCTGCCCATAAGCATATTCTACCATAGCCCCGAAACCCTGGGAACAGACCGCATCGCTGCAGCCGCGGCCGGACATTATTTTTCACCCGATGAAGCCGTGCTGGTCATCAATGCCGGCAGCTGCCTCACCACCGATCTGGTTACCGCCAATGGCGAATACCTCGGCGGCACCATCAGCCCCGGACTGCAAATGCGCCTCCGGGCCATGCACCACTTTACCGGCAACCTGCCACTCATCGCATACGAAGACATCACAAAAAGCCAGGATGATTTCACAAACCTGCAATCCGCAAACACTTTTCCCCTGCCCGGGCGTACCACCCGCGACGCCATGCTGCTCGGCGCCAAAGCCGGCATGGCTGCCGAAATCGATGGCCTCATTGCCCAGTATCAGCGCGAAATAAGTTTTTTTAACGTTATTTTGAGCGGCGGGGATATAAAAATTTTTGATAAAAAGCTAAAAAATAGGATATTTGCAATCGAAAATATCGTCCTGCACGGTTTGAACCAAATTCTGAATCAGCATGCATAACCCCACATATAGTAAGCTTGCCGTGTTTTCCCTGCTTTTGACAGTACTTTTGCTTGCACCCGGAAAACCCGCAGCACAGGTTAACATGAACATGCCCTATTCCATCTATGGGGTGGGCGAGGTGCATTTCAACCAATACATACAGAACCTCGGCATGGGAGGCCTCAACCAGGCTTATCGAAGCAATGTGAGCATCAACGACGTGAACCCCGCATCCTATGCCGCCATCGACTCCACCAGCTTCGTGTTTGAGGCCACCATGTTTGGCCATTTCTATGAACAGGAAACCACCGAGATGAAGCAGCAGTCGGATTACGTGTCGCTGGGAAACATCTCATTCGGCTTTCCGGTCACCCAGTGGTGGCGTTTTGCCGGAGGACTCAAACCTTACAGCCAGGTGGGCTATCGCATCCGCGATGTCGAACAGCACGACCAGGCCGGCCAGATCAACTATTTCTATGAAGGCAGCGGTGGGATCAACCAGGTCTTCATCGGCAGCGCCTTCGAACCCGTAAACGGACTCTCTCTTGGCTTCAATGCCTCCTACCTCTTTGGAAACCTCGACTATGAAGCCACCGCCACCTCCGACTCCGCCGGCGTCTACCAGACCAACCTGACCAACACCAACAGGGTGAAAGGATGGACCCTCGGGTTTGGCGCACAATACCACCGACGGATTTCGGATCATCGCCACTTTACCATAGGTGCCACATTTGGCCACGAACAGGAGGCCACGGTAAACAGCAGCGACCTCCTGATGCGGCGCCTGCAGGGAGAAACCTTCTTTGATACCATCGCAGACCTTGACCGCGAAGAAGGTACGATGACCCTGCCCGCACACTATGGCTTCGGCGTGCACGGAAGACTCAACCGGACATGGGCCGGGGGCATCGACTACCAATGGCAAAACTGGGAAAGTTTCCGCTTTCTCGATGACCCGGAAAACTTTAATAACAGCTACCGGGTAGCCGCAGGTGTGCGCTATACCCCGCAAGCAGAAACCTTTTCAACCATCTTTCACAGGCTGGAATATACCGTTGGCCTGCGCTATGCGCAGTCCTACCTCAAACCCCACGGTGAAAACCTGGATGAGTTTGGCATAAGTTTTGGTACGATCATACCAATAAGGGGTAGCTTGTCCGCCGTGAACATTAACTTTGAATACAGCCAGCGCGGTTCCACCAGCGATCATCAGATGCTGGAAAACTTTTACCGCCTCAATGTGAGTGTAAACATCTACGAGCGCTGGTTCATGAGAAGAAGGTTTTTATAGGATCCGATGCATACCCAAGTATAACCAAGTAACAGAAAAGAGAAATAATGAACGCAATGAGAATTTTCGCTTTGAGCCTCCTGGCCATGCTGGCCGGGAGCAGCCTCCATGCCGGTGGCAATGCCTCGGCCGACGCCCTTGTCGCTGAAAATGCCACGCTGAGCAGCTATATCCAGGATGAGCCACCCCGCTACGGGGAAGACAGCGTGCAGTGCGTGCGAAACTGGTCGCTGTATGCTGAATATTACCGGCAGAGAAACTACGAAATGGCTTATGAGCCTTGGAAATACATGTTTGAAGATTGCCCCAGGGCAACCATCAACATCTATATCCACGGGGCAAACATGCTCAAGCACTTTTATAACGAAACAGACGACCCCGAAAGAAGGGAACAGCTGGTCGACAGCCTGATGATGCTCTACGACCAACGCATCGAGATGTTTGGCGAAGAAGGCCGTGTGCTGGGCCGAAAGGCTGCCGACCTCTATCAGCTGCGTCCCGACGACGTGCAGGAACTTTTTGAGCTCACAGAAGAGAGCATCGACATCCGCGGAATGAATTCCGGGGCCGACGTGCTCCTGATCAACTTCCAGTCGGTCATCCGCATGGTGGAATCCGGCCTGAAAGAAGTGGACGCCATCCTCGAACGCTTTGAACGCAACAGCGAAATCATCGAATACAACCTCGAACACAACCCGGAAGATGAACGCTTTTACCGGCCGGCCAAAAACAACATCGAAGCGATGTTTGAACCTTATGCCACCTGTGAAAGCCTGACGGACCTCTTTCAGCCACGCTTTGAGGAAAACCCCGAAGACATCGAACTGCTGGAAAGGATCATCGAGATGATGGATGACGCCGGATGCCGTGACGAAGACTTCTTCTTCAGCGTAAACGAACAGCTCTATACCCTGCAGCCCGATGCGGACCTGGCCTTCCTGCTGGCACGTCTCGAAAGCGACAGGGAAAGCTACCGCGAAGCCATCAGCTACTTCCAGGACGCCATCGACCTGTATAAAGACGACGACGAAGAGGAACACGCAAACAGGATCTTCCGCTCATACTGGCAAATGGCTGAGATTAGCTACCGCCGCATGGAAAACAAAACACGCGCAAGAAGGTACGCCCGCGAAGCCAATAACATCGACCCCAACGACGGCCGGCCGCTGATCCTCATCGGCGAGATGTATGCCGCCAGCGCCAGCGACTGCGGCGATGACGAATTTACCGAACAAACCGCATACTGGGTGGCCGTAGACAAATTTGAACGCGCCGCCAACGTCGCAGAAGATTCCTCCGTGCAGGAACGCGCCAGGGAACTGGCAAATACCTTCAGACAATACTTCCCGGACCGTGAGCTGATCTTCTTCCATGGCTATGATACCGGTGATACCTATCGCGTGGAATGCTGGATCAACCGCGACACCGAAGTGAGGGCGAGGTAGGAAGGAAGTAAGAAGTAAGAAGTAGGAAGTAGGAAGTAGGAAGTAAGAAGTAGGAAGTAGGAAGTAAGAAGTAAGAAGTAGACACAAGGACGGGTCACAGTGTGGTCTTTATTCAGGTTGTGGAGGCAATCGGGACATCAGGTAAAAACACAGGATCTGGCAGGGACAGTGCCCATACTGTGCGCAAAGGGTTTGATGGTACGGGATTGTCTTGTGCGCCCAAATAAACAGCAAAACGTGTTTGTCCGTTACCTATACATATGTATAATAGTATTTTCGCTTGTGGTCCCCCTGGCCTGCCAAAGCGACCTCGAAACCATTGAGGAGGTGACCCGGCAGGAAGAAGGACCCATTGAGACGGTGTTTGACGTCGAACTCGTATACAGCGACCACGGACATATTAGGATGATCCTCACGGCCCCGCAGATGGACCGCTTTGAAGAGGATGAGTCCGTCATGGAACTGCCACAGGGACTGCACGTGGTCTTTTATGACACCCTCAAGCGCGAAACCTCCAGCCTTACTGCCAAATATGCCATCCACCGACAGGACGAAGAGATCATCGAAGCCCGAAACGACGTCGTCGTGATCAACGAAGCCGGCGAACGACTCAACACCGAAGAGCTGATCTGGAACCAGAAGGAGGAAACCATCCACTCCGACAAGTTCGTGAAGGTGACCACCGAAGATGAAGTGACCTACGGCACCGGCTTCGAAGCCGACGAACGCTTCGACCACTGGCGCATCCTCCGCCCGCACGGCACCTTTCGCGTAGACACCGATGGCGAACCCGATGAAAGCACCATGGAAGAGGAAGAAGAACAACAAGAAAAACAAGAACTCCAACCTCAACCTCAACCTTAACCTTAACCTCAACCTCATCCTCATCAATGTCCGATCCCACCATCATCATCCTGGCCCTGCTTTTCTCGGCCTTCTTTTCCGGGATGGAGATCGCCTTTGTGGCGGCCAACAAACTGAAAGTGGAAGTCGACAAGCAGACCGGCGGCTTCTCCGCGAGGCTGATGTCGCGCTTCGTCCGCTCAGAGTCCAGCTTCATCTCCACGATGCTGGTCGGCAACAACATCGCCCTGGTGGTCTACGGAATCTCCTTTGCGGCCCTGATGCGCATGATGCTTACCATGGAAGGCGTACCCGCCCCGCTGCAACACGAAACCTCCATCTTCATCATCCAAACACTGGTGTCCTCCATGGTCATCCTCATATTTGCCGAATTCCTTCCCAAGACCCTCTTCCGGGTAAACCCCAACCGCTTTTTGTCGGTTTTTGCCCTGCCGGTGACCATGATCTATTACCTGCTCTATCCCATCATCGCCTTTACCCTCTTCTTGTCAAACAGCATCATG
>PUOJ01000198.1 GCA_003552075.1 Bacteroidales bacterium | reverse complement strand
TCCACCTTCCTGGCAAAATAGGTAAAAGAAAGCTGGTAAAGACATACCAATGCAAAGGCAATGGCAAAAAATCTTATCAAACCTTTATTCTGCATGTTGTTGCAATTTATGTAATCTGTTCATTTTTAAAAAGCGACCGCAAAGTTAATTGATTTTTTTCTCAAAAGGAAATAATATCGCATACAATTAAAAATAGGTTAAGATTGAGGCTAAGATTAAGGTTGAGGTTCGTCATTCTGAGTGTCAAGCCGTCGTGAAAAGAGCAGTGGCCGCAATGCGCGAATGACAGTGGGAAGATGTCATTAGTAACAAAGTGAGGAATCTCATTTTGTTAACGGAAAAGAGTTTTTAAATGTTATAGGATCAAGTAATAATGAGTGCTCTGTTGGGATAATCAATTACCGCGCCCAGTTGGAGCAGCAGATCCCCTCCCATCACCATATCAATGCGCGGCAAGTCCTGACGTGCATAGGATTGGCGGATATCTTGCATGTCGATCAGCAGCATTTGCATGTCTTTTATTGTTGTGGGGCCAATGGAGAGTGACGGGATGATGGTATACCAGGTTTTGATCTTTGCAGCCCCCATCCCTGTGAAATGGTTTTCAAAAGAGTTGATCTCAGGATGATCAAGATATTTTTCAGCCTGGAAAATATCCATCACCGATTTGGATGCTCCGGTATCGATAAGCACGTTGGCTTTCCAGTTACTGATGGTCGCATGCAGCATCAAATGACAGCCACCCGGGGCCATGCGGATCAGGTCAAGCGGAATTGTATACATGGGATGAGCTGTTAGTTTCTGATTGAGTAATCCCCGGCCGTAAAAACAAAGAGGCTTGAACTCCCGGAGCGCACTTCTGCAGAAATGCACTCCGGGGGCAAGCCTTCAATGAATCACAATGAAGAGGCATTAATTGGCTTGATGCGCTTCCTTAATGATTTTCATGCCCCTGTGAATGGCTTCCTCATTTAACGGTATCAGGTGATGATACCGTTCCGGAAGCACTTTTTCCAGGCCTTTGATCACGTTTTCCAGTTCAATGATGGGTTTAACCTTCAGGAAGCCACCGATGACGATCATGTTAAAAACTTTGGTGTTGTTCATTTTCACGGATTCGTCATAAGCTGCGATGGCACAAATGTTTATGTCTTTTCTCCGCGGCTTCCTCGTCATCCCGTTTTCCTCATAGATAAGCAGGCCACCGGGTTTGATGGCGTCTTCAAACTTATCCATGGAGGGTTGGTTCAGCACGATGGCGGTGTCGAATTCGGTAAGCACTGGAGAGCTGATCTGTTCGTCGCTGATGATGGCCGTGCAGTTGGCCGTTCCACCTCGCATTTCAGGTCCATAGGAAGGCATCCAGCTTACCTCTTTACCCTGCATCACACCACTGTAGCAAATGATTTGACCCATGGAGAGCACTCCCTGCCCCCCAAAACCGGCTATAATAATTTCTTCACTCATATCTTTAGACGTTTAGCATTGTTAGCGATTCCACATATCCGGCTGATCATTCAGACGGCACTTTGATATCTCCCAATGGATAAAATGGAAACATGTTTTCTTCCATCCATTGATTTGACTGTGCCGGTGTCATCTTCCATCCGGAGGGGCAGTTGGCTACGATCTCCACCAGGCATGTTCCCTTGTTTTCCTTCTGATATTCCAGGGCCTTTTTCAATGCCCTTTTCGCTTTACGGGCGTTGGCTGGCTTTTGTACCGAATGCCGTGTCACATAATAGGTGCCAGGCAGTTGAGCCACAAGTTCGGTGATTTTTAAGGGGTTACCCATGCTTTGGATGTCGCGTCCCCTGGGCGAGGTTGAGCTTTTCATGCCTTCCAGGGTGGTTGGGGCCATCTGGCCTCCGGTCATCCCATAAATTCCGTTGTTGATAAATACGATCAGGATGTTTTCACCACGGTTGCAGGCATGAATGGTTTCGGCTGTTCCGATTGCTGCAAGGTCGCCATCACCCTGGTAGGTAAAGACATATTTTTCGGGCATGGTTCGCTTGATTCCGGTAGCTACTGCGGGAGCTCTCCCGTGGGCGGCTTGCTGCATATCCACATCGAAATAATAGTAGGCCAGCACGGAGCATCCTACCGGGGCCACACCGATGGTGTCACCCTGAATTCCCAAATCGTCAATTGCCTCGGCAAGCATCCTGTGGGCGGTACCATGTCCGCATCCTGGACAGTAGTGCAGCACGCGGTCTGTCATCACGCTGGTCTTGTCGTATACCAGGTTTTCGGGGTTAATGATATTGCTTTCAGACATATATTATCCTCCAATCATTTTTTGTTCAAACGCATTGAATATTTCATCCGGGCTGGGGATCATGCCGCCAAAACGACCGAAAAACTCCACAGGGGCTTCTCCCCTGGCGGCAAGTCTGACGTCTTCAACCATCTGGCCGGCATTCATCTCGACCGTCATGATGCCCTTTACTTGTTTGGCCAGTTTATGGATGGCCTTCACCGGGAAGGGATAGAGGGTTTGCGGTCGGATGAGCCCCGCCTTGATGCCTTTCTTGCGCGCCATTTCCATTGCCTTCCTGGTGATGCGGGCACAGGAACCAAAGGCGACGAAAAGATATTCCGCATCTTCGCATTGATGGGTTTCGTAACGTACCTCGTTCTTTTCCATCTCCCGGTATTTGGCCTGCAGCTTGAGATTTACCTTTTCCTGCTCCTCCGACTGCAGCTGCAGGGAGGTCACGATCACGCTGTCTTTGCCTGGCTTCTTGCCTACGGTAGCCCATTCAGGTTCTTCCGTGCTCCGGGGGTGCTGCTCAAACAGCTCCACCTTTTCCATCATTTGTCCAATGATGCCATCTGACAGGATCATGACCGGGTTGCGGTATTTGAAAGCCAGCTCAAATCCGAGCCTGACGTAATCCACGCTTTCCTGCACGGTAGCAGGGGCCAACACGATCATTTTGTAGTCGCCGTGCCCACCGCCTTTTACAGCCTGAAAATAGTCAGATTGAGAGGGCTGGATCGTACCCAGTCCGGGACCGGCGCGAACGACGTTCACCACCACGCAGGGCAGTTCTGCACCGGCGATGTAAGAGATGCCCTCCATCTTCAAACTGATGCCGGGGCTTGAGGAAGAGGTCATGGCTTTTTTACCACATCCCGCAGCACCATATACCATATTAATAGCCGCCACCTCACTTTCTGCCTGCAGCACCTGCATCCCGGTACGGTCTGCAGGATTCTCGCGCATGAGATATTCGATGACTTCAGACTGCGGCGTGATGGGATAGCCAAAATACGCATCGGCACCTGCCCTGATGGCAGCCTCAGCCAAAGCCTCATTGCCTTTCATTAATCGTAATTCCTTCATATTTTTAAAGTTTTGTCGAAAAGTCAAAAAGTCGAAAAGTCAAAATGTCATAAAGTCCATGTATGCCAATTGTTTTACCATCATAAAGCATTTGCAGCTAACCAGCAGCAACCTCCTTCTTCATTCTTCATTCTTCATTCTTCTTCCTTCTTCTTACTTCTTACTGCTTACTTCTTACTTCTTCCTCGCCGGCTTCTCCCGATATACCGTGATCACGGCATCAGGGCAAACAACCGCACAATTCGCGCAGCCGATACAGTTCGAATTCACCTTGACTGCATAGTGATACCCTTTGGCATTTACTTCATTGCTCAATGCCAATACCTGCTCAGGACAGGCTGACAGACAAACTTCACAGCCTTTGCATTTCTCAATATTTATGACAACATCTCCTTTTCTAGCCATTGTCTTTATCATTTATTTTGTGAACGATTCGTTAATAAAGTGTAATACAGCTTTTTCCAAATTGATAAATAATTAACAATTCTGCTTGCGACAAAGCTATAATTATTTATTCAAATTACAGAATCTTATCCGCAATATTTTGAACCAGACAAATAAATTCCCTGATCTTGTGGATCTTGCCAAAAAAATTATAATGATTCTAAAGAAAAGCAGCTGACTGACCTGCTAAAAAAATATGTATCTTTACCCCATCATGAGCAAGCGACCAAATAGAAATGTGTCCAGGTTTTTCCGCATCGGGCTGATCCTGCTGGAAGTGGCCGTCCTGTTGCCATTATTGGCGCTGCTTATCACAAACCAGGTTATCCGGGTTTCGTCAGAGGCGCACATTTACGACAGCATTGACGAACTGCCTTACAACCGCGTGGGAATGGTGCTGGGAACTTCCCACAGGGTCAGGGACGGTGGTCCCAACCCCTATTTTCACAACCGGATGGCAGCCGCGGCAGAGGTCTACCATGCCGGGAAAGTCGATTTTTTACTGGTGAGCGGAGATAACCGCACCCGCTATTACAATGAACCCGGTGAGATGCGAAGTGCCCTGATACAATTGGGCGTTCCATCAGAAATTATTTACAAGGATCATGCTGGTCTGCGCACGCTGGATTCTGTGGTCCGGGCCAAGGAAGTCTTTGGCCAGGACAGCATCACCGTGATATCCCAGCGCTTTCACAACCAACGTGCCGTATATATCGCCCGTCACCACGGACTTGAAGTCGCCGCCTTCAACGCCAGCGACGTGCCGCACCACAAAAACGACAGAACACGCCTGCGCGAATGGTTTGCCAAAGCCAATGTGTTTTGGGACATCCTGACCAATAAAACACCGCATCACCTGGGGGAACCCGTGTTGATCGGTCGGGAGTGAGTATGTATCCAGTATACCAAATGCATTTTTTTTAACTCCATAAAAAACATATTCCATGGAAATCCAGGACAAGATCATCAAGACATTTGAAGAAGCAGCCAAACCTTTGCGTACAGGTGAACTTGCTGAAATGGCTGGTATTGATAAGAAGGACGTAGAAAAGGCCATAAAAAAGATGAAAGAAGCCGGAAGCATTTATTCCCCAAAAAGGTGCTACTACGACATCAAGAAATAGGCCTGGACAGATTCATGGCCGCATTTGCATCTTTGCCCCAAACGAAGCCCCTGGCTCATCATACGCATGCATGTGGGATTACTGTGATCGCAACAATCCTGAGTGTCATGTCAACGCTACTTTAGCCGGCCCAAGTCTTGATCTTTTTCCTCATCTCTGCAACTTAACCGACACAGTAGCATTGACACGACACTAGTATATGCAGGTAATTTCAATCATAGCGCATCACATGCGACACCTAGGCCTGGCCAAGAATTTTGTAATACCTTTCTGAGATCGCCTGCAACTGCTCCTCTGTGATTCGCTCCCGAAAGACCCTGCACAGTTCAAGGATTTTTCCGTCTTTAACTATCGTTGCCTGTGCCGCATCGAAATAGAGGATGCTGGTGTCATACTTGGCTTGCGTGGTCAGTGACTTAAAATCATCCCAGCTGATGTAGTGCGGCAACTCAAAGTAAGCTTTTGTGGGATCATCTGCGTCCATGTATAACCCATCCGCACCAGCGGGAAGAAGGTAAAGCATTTTAGACAGCTGGAGGACGCCCATCTTTTCACGAATGGTACGTTGTCTCTTTTTAAACGAAATCCCTTC
>PUOJ01000179.1 GCA_003552075.1 Bacteroidales bacterium | reverse complement strand
GTCGCTTGTCAGGGTGATGATGGCCATGGGTCTTTTTAGGCGTTTTTTATTGCTTCCTCTTCACAAAAATATTGTTATTTTGCATTTGCATTCAAAAGTAATGATTTTAATGGGAGAAAAGGTAATAAAAATAGAAGGGATCCACCCCCCGGATATCTTCGGGCTGCAGGAGGAAAAGCTGAGGCTGCTCAAACAGATCTTTCCGAAACTGAAGATCGTTTCCCGTGGCGAGGAGCTCATTTTGATCGGTGACGATGATGAGCTGGCCTTTTTTGAGCAGAAGTTTCAGTCGATGCTCAACCATTTTGAAAGGTTCGGCAAGCTGACGGAAGAGCACATCCTCGAGATCATGGCCCACGATGACAAGACTGCCGTTGAAGCCACTGAGGAGGAGAAAAGCGGCGAGTTGTTGTTATATGGCAAGAATGGCATGGCCATCAGGGCTCGTTCTCCCAACCAACGCAGAATGGTGTCCAGCTGCAAGAAGCACGACATGCTCTTCGCGATAGGTCCAGCGGGAACGGGCAAAACCTATACGGCAGTGGCACTGGCAGTAAGGGCATTGAAAAACAAGGAGGTCAAACGAATCATCCTGGCGCGCCCGGCAGTAGAGGCAGGGGAAAACCTGGGCTTCCTTCCCGGGGATTTGAAAGACAAACTGGATCCCTATCTCAGGCCATTGTACGATGCCCTGCGCGACATGATCCCTCCTGCCCGGCTTGCCACATACCTTGAAGACGGCACCATTGAAATCGCACCGCTCGCCTTCATGAGGGGGCGAACCCTCGATCACGCCTTCGCCATCCTGGATGAAGCACAAAATGCCACGGAAAGCCAGCTGAAAATGTTCCTTACCAGGATGGGGAAGTCCGCACGCTTTATCGTCACCGGCGATGTCACCCAGATCGACCTGCCAAGGCACCAGGTTTCCGGGCTGCTGCGGTCAGTCAAGATCCTGAACCACATTAAAGGCATTGACTTTGTCTTCCTGAATGAAAAAGATGTGATCCGGCATGAGCTGGTATCCCGGATCATCGATGCATACGAAGGCCAGGAGAAGCCCCGCAGAAATCCTGCGGGCGATGATGATGGCAATGAATCCTGAGAGGTGAAGTTTTAAATACTACCAGACCTTTTGACGTTGTGACGTTTCGACATTTTGACATTTCGACCTTTTGATAAAATTTAAACACATGAACACAGTAAAAGAAACAAACTTTGTTTTTCCGGGGCTGAGCAGCTATTACAAAGGCAAGATCCGGGATGTGTACACCATTGATGACGAGCTGATGCTCATGGTGGTCACCGACAGGATCTCCGCTTTTGACGTGGTATTGCCCGAAGGCATCCCTTACAAGGGTCAGGTGCTTAACCAGATCGCAACCAAATTCCTGGATGCAACCGCCGATATTGTGCCGAACTGGAAGCTTGACACCCCGGACCCGAATGTGACCGCCGGGATCTATTGTGAACCCCTGAAGGTGGAGATGGTCATCCGCGGCTACCTTTGCGGCCATGCCTGGCGGGAATACAAGAAAGGCAAGCGCAGCATCTGCGGGGTTCCCATGCCAGATGGCATGCAGGAGAACGAAGCCTTCCCGGAGCCCCTCATCACCCCAACCACCAAAGCAGAAGTGGGCCATGACGAAGACATCTCCAGGGAAGAAATTCTGCGCCAGGGCCTGGTCAGCGAAGAAGACTACGCCGCCATCGAACAATACACGCGTGAATTATATCAGCGCGGCAATGAAATGGCCAGAGAGAAAGGACTGATCCTGGTCGACACCAAGTATGAGTTTGGCAAGGCAGGTGGAAAGATCTATCTCATTGATGAGATTCACACACCCGACTCTTCCAGGTACTTTTACCTGGATGGTTACCAGGAGCGGCTGGCAAAAGGAGAGCGCCAAAAACAGCTCTCAAAAGAGTTTGTAAGAGAATGGCTGACAGCGCAAGGCTTTACTGGTGAAGAAGGACAGAAGGTGCCGGAAATGTCCGAAGCATTCGTCCGCCAGGTCTCGGATCGCTACATTGAATTGTTTGAAAAAATCACCGGGGAAAAGTTCATCAAAACCCCCAGCGATGACATCTACGACCGGATAGAAAAAAATTGTATCGGTTTTCTTGAAAGACAAAGGCCTTAAAACAGCCATATCGCCCCGCTGGCATGCCAGCGGGGTTTTTTTATGACCAATTGTTAAGAAATTAACAGAAAGCTTGTGTCATTCTCCTTCTTTTCCTCACTTTTTTTTGTATGTTTGCCCACAATCCTAAACCGGTAAAAACCATATGCACGCAAAAAAACCATAAAATCGAATGGATTTTATAAAAAAGGAATGATTATGAGCACTATGACTGACGTTACGACATTTTGACCTTTCGTCCTTTTGTCCTTTTGTCATTTTGTCTTTTTGTCCTTTTGTCCTTTCGTCCTTTTGTCTTCATCACATTTTAAACCTTTATACACATGCATAATAAGACCATTGGAATCCGCCATGAGGATAAATATGAAATGGAGCGCCGCACACCCGTTACACCGCACCATGCTGCCAAGCTGATAAGGGAAGAAGGCCTGAAGGTCATTGCAGAAACATCTCCAAAAAGAGTTTTCTCAGACCAGAAATACGTTGAAGCAGGAGCACAGGTAGACAAAGACCTGAAAGCCTGTCCGGTGATCTTTGGGGTAAAGGAAATCCCTGAAGAGGCCTTTGAGAAAGACAAGACCTATGTCTTTTTCAGCCACGTAATCAAAGGGCAGTCATACAACATGCCCATGTTGCAGAAAATGATGGACCTTGGGTGTAATTTAATTGATTATGAGTGCATTGTTGACGACCAGAACAAACGCCTGATCTTTTTTGGCAAGTATGCCGGACTTGCGGGTATGATCAACTCATTGTGGAGCCTCGGACAGCGTCTTAAGGAATATGGCCATGCGGAAAATGCATTCCTTGGCATAAAACAGGCACAGCATTATCATTCTCTCCAGGAGGCAAAGGCAGCGGTTTCAAAAGTAGGCAGACAAATTGCTGAAAAAGGGATTCCCCAAGAGTTGCAACCCCTTACCATTGGATTTACCGG
Source organism: Bacteroidales bacterium (assembly GCA_003552075.1). Classification (GTDB taxonomy): domain Bacteria; phylum Bacteroidota; class Bacteroidia; order Bacteroidales; family UBA7960; genus PUPG01. The sequence goes on along the minus strand of PUOJ01000179.1, from coordinate 2,510 downwards.
TTATGGCAATGTGTCTATAGGTGCCCAGGAAATCGCCAACCTCCTGCCGTCAAAAGAAATCACGCCTGCACAATTGCTGGAGCTGAGAAACAGATCCACGCTCCCAGGAAATATTATTTATAAGGTGATATTCAAGGAAGAAGACATTTCCCGCCACAAGGAAGGAAAAGCTTTTGACCTTCAGGATTATTTTGCAAACCCACAAAACTATGAGAACGACTTCGAAAAATATATCCCGCACATGACAGTGCTCATGAACTGCATGTACTGGGACAGCCGTTATCCCCGCATCGTAACAAAGAAATACCTCAGGGAACTTTTTGCCAAGGATAAGCCCAAGCTGACCGTCATTGGCGATATTACCTGCGACCCCGACGGCTCCATAGAATGCACGCATAAAGGAACTGCCATTGAGGATCCTGTATTTGTGTATGACCCGGACACAGATCAACCCGCCATGGGCTTTAAGGGACATGGCATTCTTGTGATGGCAGTAGATATCCTTCCGAGCGAGCTGCCCATGGATGCCTCTGTTTCTTTCGCAAATGCCCTTTATCCATTCATAAAGCCCATCGCTGAAGCGGATTACACAAAAAACTTTGAAGACCTGAAGCTCCCGCCGGCCATAAAGAGGGCGCTGATCCTTCATCGCGGGGAGCTTACTCCGGATTATCAATATATCAGCAAGCATTTGAAAGGATGAAGACATTAAAATCATCAAAAACCAAGCAGATACTTACAAATGAATGATTCGTCAACAAATACATTTTAACCATAAAAAAGTTTAAGATATGAAGAAAGTATTGATTCTGGGTGCCGGGATGGTAGTTAAACCCATTGTGACCTATTTGCTGGATAAAGACGTATTGGTAACCGTTGCGAGCAGAACCAGGTCAAAGGCAGACGCGATGATTTCGGGACATAAGAATGGGACAGCCATTGAATGGACCGTGGATGACACAGAAGCGCTTGACAAAATGATCAAGGAGCATGACCTTACTGTTAGCCTGCTCCCCTGGATACACCACATCATGGTGGCCAAGCATTGCATAAAGCATAAGAAAAACATGGTGACCACATCTTATGTAAAGCCTGAAATGAAAGCACTCGACCAGGAGGCCAAAGATGCAGGAATCATCATACTCAATGAACTGGGGCTCGATCCGGGTATTGACCACATGTCAGCCATGCGCATCATAGATCATGTGCACGATAAGAATGGCAAGATAGATGAGTTTTACAGCATTTGCGGAGCCTTGCCCGCACCAGAGGTTGCTGATGACAATCCTTTCCGCTACAAATTCAGCTGGAGTCCAAAGGGTGTCGTGCTGGCAGGCAACAACGACGGCCGCTTCCTCCGCCATGGAAAGGAAGTGTATGTTCCTACCGAAGACCTTTTCAAAAATCCATTGCAGATTGATTTTCCCAAGGTGGGCAAGTTAGACATTTACCCCAACCGCGACAGCATGCCTTATATCGACCTGTATGGCATTCCGGAAACCAAAACCATGATGCGGGGCACTTTCCGTTACCCTGGCTGGTGCGAAAGCATGGATGCCATGAAAGCGCTCAAGCTCATCACCAACGACACCTATGATTTTACAGGTAAATCATACGCTGAGATGGTAGCCATGCTGATGGATGAGGAAGATGCTGGCAACATAAAGGGAAAGGTGGCCGCCCATCTTAACATACCTGAAGATGCCCATGCCATGAAGGCAATGGAATGGCTCGGGTTGTTTGAAAATACCCGCATGGGCCGCCGGCAGGATACACCTTTCGAGATCGTATCGGACCTGATGATAGAAAAAATGATGCTCGGGAAAAAAGAGCGTGACATGGTTGCCATGCAACATGTGTTCCTGGCGTCTTATCCCGATGGAAAAAAAGAAGTGATCAAATCCTCCATGCTGGACTCGGGAACCCAGGAGACCGACACAGCCATTGCACGGACCGTGGCCCTTCCGGCTGCAGTGGGGGTTGAAATGGTGCTTAACGGCGAGATAGCCGAAAAAGGGGTGCACATCCCTGTCATTCCGGGCATTTACAACCCCATCCTCGATGCCTTGGAAACAATGGACATCCGCATGGAAGAACAATTTGGTCTTCCCGAAAGCGAAATAATAAAGTAGATTGCACCAGTGGCTTGGTCAGTCTGCATTAAACGCTTTCAGGCACACCTTATGTGCCCCTTGGCCTTGTTATAAAATCAGGGACGGCAGCCCCATTTTTTCTGAAAGAGTCAAAGCAGGTGCACATTACCGCCGCAAAACATTGTCTTCCAGCCAGTCGGCTATTTTTCGGTCATTGGAAAGATGCGGCACCTTGTTTTGCCCGCCCAGTTTGCCGATGGATTTCATGTAGCGGTTAAAGCTGCCATCCGGCAGGCTTTCCACGATGGCTGGCTGAAGGATGTTTCCGGAGACCAGGTCTTTGTAATATGGGTTTTTTTCCTGAAGACGCTGATCGAGAATGCTGGCAAAGCGTTCCATGTCATCCGGCTCTTTGCT
>PUOJ01000149.1 GCA_003552075.1 Bacteroidales bacterium | reverse complement strand
CGATCTCCGGGAGCACGTCGCGGGGCAACATGCGAATGGATACCAGTCCGAACAAAATGATTCCGATAAACACCATCATGGTGGTCACGGGTCTTTTTACTGATGTTTTTGATATGGTCATGGGTAAAGTTTTATTAAAGAGTCAAAAGGTCAAAATGTCAAAAGGTCGAAAAGTCAGGGCCTGCTGTTTGCTTGTTCACGCTGGATCTGCAGCAAAGAGACCTCATGAATAGCTCATTATTTAATGATGTGTACCTGCTGGGATGCCTCCACGCGTCCCTTGCCACCGGTGATCACCTCCATGCCTTCGGTGAGGCCTTCTATGACCAGGTCGTCGCCAATGCTGAACAGGCGTTTGACTTCATGGACCTTTACCCGGCCGTTTTCCACGGCAAACACCTGGTTTATTTCCTGCTCAGGGTCGCGGTATAAGGACTCCGCCGGGATCACCAGCACATCTTCCTCGGGGAGGGTGATCTCCACCCTTGCCGACATGCCCGGACGCAATCGCATATCCGGGTTTGGGATTTGGATGGCTGTCGTGGCGCTGCGTGAGCGTGTCGACAAATAGGGCTTGATGCTGCTCACGGTGCCTTTAACTGGCTTGCCGGGAAAGGCTTCCGGGACGATCCTTGCTTGCAGGCCTTCCTGCATGCGACCCAGGTCCCTTTCGTTCACGTCTGTTTCCACCACCAGGGTGTCGAGTTGCATCAGACGGAGGATTCCGCTCGTGTTGGAATAGCCTGGTTCAAGATTGAGGTTCAGGAAGTAATTTTCGCCCAGGTTTACGAGATAGTCGACGATCACGCCGCTAAAGGGCGCCCGCATCCGGCTGTTCCTTTTGGCCATCTCATATTGTGCCCTGGATGCTTCATACCTACCCTTTACGTGGTCGTATTCCTGTCGTGTGACCGTGCCGTTGTCCACCAGCCTGGACACCCTTTCATAATCCTTTTTCAGGGTCATGTATTCTGCCTTGGCCTGGGCACGCATTTCGCCTGAAAGCTCAGCCAAGAGCGCGTCCTTCTCCACCAGGTCTCCCTCTTGATAGTATATGTGTTCCAGTCTGCCGGGGAAACCTGCCCCCAGGTTGGCTTCGCGGTTGGCAAACAGGGTGCCCGACTGGTTGATCACTGGTTGATGGGTGATGGTCTTTACCCTGGCCGTCCTGACCACCGGTTTATCCGATGCCGCATCACTGACATCTTCCGGCCCTGAGCAGGCGGATAGGAGGAAAATGCTGATCAGCAAAATGATCATCGTCCCGAAGCCGGAGTGTATGCGTGTCTGTTCAAGGGTTTGGCTGTGCTGCAGTTGGGCCACAAGGGCTTTTGGATGTTTTTTGTGCTTCTTCATGGATTTATGTTTTTGTTATGTTTTGTTATTCAGTGCTTTGTGGGTTTGGTTTCTCGCAGAGGATCCCGCTGGCCTTCAGCAGCTCCGTATACGCCATGCGTCGCTGGTTTTTGGCTGAAATATGTGCCTGATAGGCATCCTGCCAGAGGGCTTGCGCTTCGAGGACGTCCCGGGTGGCTGCTCTTCCTTCTTCAAACAGGTCGCGGGTCAACCGGAGGTTTTCCGTGGCCTGGTCCAGCGACATCTCTGCAAACTCCACACGGGCAGCAGCTTCCTGGTAGTTGTAGAGGCTTTGGGTAACCTCGAGCTCGATTTTTTCCCGTGCATCGGCCAGGGCCAGTTGGCTTACATTGGTCTCGACGCGCGATCTGGCCAGCTGTGTTCTCCTCTCACCAAAATGATAGATCGGGATCCTCACGGAAACCCCCACGTGCCAGTCGCCACCAAACTCGTTTTTGAATCCGTTATAAGGGTTCGGATTCATGTAGGTATACCCCCCGGCCATCCCCACGCTGGGCAGCATCCGGGAGCGTGCAATGTTTTCCTTCTCCAGGTGAATGCCTTTGGACTCGTGCAGCATGCGGATCTCCGGACGCTGTTCCATCGCCATCGACACCATCTCGCTTAGCTCACCGATTGGGCTGAGCGGGCTAAAATCGGGATCAAGGGCAAACTCGTCAGTTAGCGGCATTCCGGTGATTTGCGCAAGTGCCATTTTGGACAGCCTCAAACCATTGCTTGCCTGCATTTCTTTTAGCCTGACCTCATTGCGTTTGACCTGCGCTTCCAGCAACTGGTTCTGTGTGACCATCCCTTCTTCCAGCAGCCGTTTCAGGTCTGCCACAAAATGGTCCAGCATCTCCAGCCAGGTCTGGGTGAGCTCTAATTTTTCCTGCATCCGCACTACCTGCCAAAAACGGGCATCGGTTTTCTCGATCACTTCTGCCGTGGTGAGCCGCTTGCTTTCATGTGCAATGCGCTCGCCCGCCAATGCCATGCGATGCGATGACCGGATGCGTCCTCCCATGTAAATAGGCTGTTCCAGCATCATCCCAAGCTGGTAATTGTTTTTGGCGCCGATCTTGCCTTCTTCCTCAGGAAGCCAGGCATATTGCTGAAACAAGGGGTTGCCATCCGCATCCACGAAAGGCTGGCCAGTTTCCGGATTGATGACCAGGATGTCAGGCGCAAGCTGGGGGTCTTCCAGTACCGCCGGATTGAATTGCCCCGACTCCTGGTTGATCCCCTCCCAGGGAATGACCGGCAGGAACATGTCGCCATCGAACAGCTGATACTGTTTGTTGCGCCGCATAAAGCCCCCCTCTGCAAAAATCTTCGGAAAAAAATGTTTGCGTGCACTGCCGGCTTGCAATGTGGCGGCCTCCAGGTCGTATGCAGCTGCCTGTAACGACTTGTTGTTTTCGAGTGCCAGCTGACGGCACTCCTCCAGACTCAGGCTCTTTTGAGCCCCCGATGCAGTGGTCATCAAAAGAACCAATGACATACTCAATAATTGCTTCCAAAATAATTGCCTCATAATTAGAATATTAGAATAAAAACGTATTATGTTCGAAATTTAAGTCAAAAAAAAGCGCACGAATATGCGATTTACCACGCTGCTGATTTACTTATCAATCTCAGTATTTGGACAGTTCAAGTCTTAGCCTGGCTTCATCTCAGCAGCCAAAGTGCTGCGGCTGTTGGTTTTTACTTCTTCTTGTTTCCAATGCCCGGTCCTGAATTATTATTCGCTTTTGTTTTAAAACCTTTGTTTCCGCATTACTGGTATCTGCAACATGAGTATTTCATGTATTAGCGTTTTAGCAATCCGTAAAACAGGATCTTCATGATTTTCTGGATGCGCTTATTTAGGTTTTGTGCGCTTCCCTTCCACACCAGCGGATATTCCAGGCCTTTCATGGCGATCACCAGGGTGTTGGCTGCCAGTTCGGTATCCAGTGGCTGGAATTTGTCTTGTGCTACCCCTTCATCCAGGATGCGCCTGATGGCTTGCGCTTCATCCTGATCAAACTGATCCCGCAGCTGGTCAACGAAGGAATAGTGGCTGTCGTGTTCATGCTCCACGGCTTCATAATAATTGATCAGTTCCTTCATGGTATTCATCCTGACCCGCATATACTTTTCCAGTTTTTCGGCCGGGTCGCTAATGCCGGTGGTTGCCTCTTTCAATGCCTTTCTCAGGATGGATGCTTCATGGATGATGACAGCGCGGAATACCTCTTCCTTGTTTTTAAAATAATAATAAAGGGAGCTTTTCCCTTTGTGCGTCAACCGGGCAATGTCTTCCATGGTGGTTTTGCGGAAACCATAGCGGCTAAACAGCTGCCTGGCTGCCTCGATGATCTCCTGTCTGACCGATTCTTTCTTTTCCATGGGAAGTTCTCCTGATGATTATGGATGGCAAAACTAGCACATTCTTTTTTAGCCTCAGCAACTTTAGAATATTTTAACAAAATGGTCGAAAAACTAAAAACTATGGTTTGATGGGAGGGGTTGTGATAAATGCATGTTGAATTCCATTGAATCTAGTGTCCAGAATGGAGATTGCCTGATCAATAATTGTCGCCAGGTATTATGATATCTATGACACAGCAATAATCCTGGCTTTACAAACAGTCGGGTGCTGGATTTTTCAATGAAAAATGTGCGGTTGAACAAATACACATTTTCTCTGTTACAATTAGGCAAAAGCAAAAATGCTTTCACGTCACCAAGTATTCACAAAATGTATAAAAAGATGAAACGAATACAACAAGTATTGCCCATAGCGGTACTGTTTTTTCTCGCTGCTTGCGCGGGGCCCAGCGAAAAACGCGCAGAGATCATGGAGCAGCTGGAGGCCGGTGAAATACCTGAAGAGGTAGATGTGTTCACCCTCGACACTGATCAAAGTGTGGTTGCCTGGGAGGGTCGACGCATTGGCGGAGGCCATGATGGCACCATTGGCATCAGCCATGGTGAGTTTTATGTGTTTAACGGAGAGCTGCTCGGCGGTGAGGTGATCATGGACATGCATCAGATCGTGGTGCTCGACATTGAAAACCCCGAAAGCAATGCCCGCTTGCAGGCGCACCTTGAGCACGATGATTTCTTTGCCGTGGATGAGTATCCTGAGTCACGCTTTGAGATCACCAGCGTGGAGCCAATTGAAGCCGACGAGACCGATTTTACCCATCGGGTGTTTGGCAACATGACGATCCGCGGCATCACGCACGGCATCGCTTTCGATGCCAGGATCAACCTGGAGGAAAACCAGATGATGGCCCATGCTGACTTTGACCTGGATCGCACCCAGTGGAACGTACGTTATGGCTCAGGCCGTTTCTTCGATGACCTGGGCGACCGGGCGATCAATGACGATTTCGGGTTGGAGCTTAACCTCATGGCTGCTAACTAACAGCAGTCTTTTTTCAATGACGGTGCCGGATTACCCTGAAAGGGGTGATCCGGTTTTTTATTCATATTAGCCAACTCCAAACGCTTTTCATATTGGGACACCTGGTACCCCGACTCATCGACCGTTCGACTTTTTGTCATTTCGTCCTTTTGTCTTTTTTGAAAAAAAAAAATGAAACAAGCACATCAAAACGGAAAATCATCGGTCTCTTGTTCCCTTGGGCCTTCTACATCTTCGATGGGAGTGGCTTCCTGGTGCACGGGCAGTCCGGTGACGTAAATGGCTTTGTATGGCGATGTGGGACAGGCATATTCACAGGCTCCGCATCCTACACACAGCTCGGGGTGGATCTCAGGAATGAAGAGGCCGTCCTCATAGGGGACCATCTGCACCGCCTTGGTTGGACAATGCTCTGAGCAGGCGCCGCAGTCTGTGCGGTCTACGGTCACTACGCAGCTTTCAGTAAAGAAGCGCACCTCGCCGATCTTGATCCGCTTTTTCTCCGCTTCGCTTTGTTTGGTAATGGCGCCGGTGGGGCATACTTCCGTGCATTTCACGCAGTCGTAATTGCAGAAGTTCGCGTGGAAATCGAGCTTGGGTTGCATGAAGCCTTCCAGGCCAAAGCTGTAGAATGAGGGTACGATCACCTTGGTGGGGCAAGCACTGACGCAGAGATAGCAGGCAATGCAATGGCTTTTGAAGTGTTCGTGGCTGATCGAACCCGGGGGTGTTACCGGTTTTTGGGTTTCGATGGGAATCATGCCGGGTTCGCTCATCCCTTGTGCACGTGAGGCCTTGCGCAGGATGGGCAGGCTGATCAGTCCGGATGCCATGGTGAGCATGAACTTTCTTT